>SHYO01000106.1 GCA_009692745.1 Chloroflexota bacterium | reverse complement strand
CTGGAAGCATAGGTATCGGATCGAAGGGGGGGAAGGTTTGGGCTTATTTATCCTCCTTGCGGAATAAATCTTTTGCACTATGAGAGGATTTGACGTTGCCAATATCAACAGACGGACTGGGAAATTTCAAGGAATTTGAGGGATTACCCAAGGAGGCGCCGAAGTCGTTTGAGATCGTGTATCTGGAACCGGAAAATCTGCGCTTTCGCTATGCCGGGGATACCCTGACCTTGGATATGAGCAATGGCACTTTTTACCCGCGCATTACCTTGCGCAGATGTTTTCCTTTATCAGGCGGGGAGCTCTTCCTTCTGGTACGACAACCGGTAAAAGATGATGATATCGAAATCGGCATCGTACAGGGCGTCTCCAGGCTAGATCCAGAATCGCAACAAGCGGTAGATCGGGAGTTGAGATTACACTATTTTGTACCGCGGGTGAAATCGATTGAATCGATTCGGGAAGAGTTCGGCTTCTTATACTGGAAAGTGGAGACCGACCGGGGCAGTAAGGAATTCATTATGCGGGATAACTTGATCAACTACACTCGCGAAGTGGCTCCCGGACGATGGTTACTGATCGATATCAACCAGACGCGCTATGAGATATACAATCAAGATGAGCTTGACGCCAACAGCGCCAAGCTGCTGAAGTTTCACTTGCTTCTGTAAATCTACCGGCGCCATGCCCTTGACGTGGTAGTACCTCTTATTAGGATTTGGATATATAATACTCTTACGCGAAAATTAGGAAAAAGCATAGTAGCGTAGTCGCCTAATCTCTTGAGCGGGGGAACCATCCCTGGGGCGAATCGACGGTCAAAGGCTTACACCGGCGACCAAGTCGTAGGGCTAAACTTCAGCCCGAGCCCGGCAGCTAACTCCGTAGGCGTAGAAGAATAGGAAGCGAAAACAGACAGGCGCTCGAAAATCCGGCAAGCAATATGTCGAGGTTACTCGACCTTCAGTCGAGTAACCTCGACCGCCGTCCTGGGCGCCTTAACAGATGCAACTTATTCACGCCAGGAGAAAAAATGGGCACTTCCAATGGACAGAGGGGACCGAAAAAATCCCCCAAAACCCCTGTACCAGACCTTCCCAAGACCAGTTGTCCCCCAGCCGTGCTCCAATGCTATCAAAACGACCACGGCAAGCCAGACCAAATCGTTCTGGCCCTGGATTCCGATCTTTCGGCAGATGGGGGATTCGGTGAGCAGTGGTTGATCATCGATCATGAAAATCTACGCGTTATAGCCTGTGAACTCGGAGCACCTACCGGTCTGAAGGACACTTCCGCGCTGCCCAACGGCATTGCCAATGGCTCCGCCAACGGTTCCTTGCATAACGGCCTTGCACACAAGAACGGCTCGGCCAACGAAAATGGCAACGGCCATGCCAATGGATCTCCTAAAATTATCGCCACCGCAGGACAAACCATAGGCTCCGCCTCAACAACAGGATCGGCTACCTTGCGCTTCCGCTTTGCGTTGGATCAAATCGAAGGGGCCAGGCTTGAACCCTGCATCGGCAACGGTCTGCTGGAAATCACCTCCGGCGGGCAGCCGCGGGTATTGGTACATTTCTCTAATGAACTCACCGATGGTTTTGCCCGCGTAGCCCATTATTTGCAACAGCGGGCGGAATCCGGCCCCACGGTGGTGGTCCCCAATCTCCATTCCGAAGAGCAGCGCTGTCTCTCCTGCGGGCGCCGCCTCCTCGATCCCTCCATCAAGGTTTGCCCGACATGCATCGATCGCGGCAATATCCTAGGCCGTCTGATTCTCTTGGCCAAACCCTACTGGGGCCGATCTCTTATATTGGTCCTCTTACTATTGGCGGGTGTCATGGTCGATCTGCTGCCGCCCTATCTTACTCGCGTGTTGATCGACTCTGTGCTGACCCCGGCTATCGGCGGGACCGCCCCACAAAACGGGGGTATGGTTGGTATTGGCACGCTGCTTTCACCTCTACCTACCAGGATAGCTCTGGCCTGGCTTGTGGGCGGATTGCTAAGCCTGCAAATTATCCGCGTGTTGGTAACTGTCGGAAATAACGTGCTGATGCAGCGTATCAGCAGTTGTTTTACGGCAGATGTGCGCGAGATGATGTTCGCCCATTTAAAACGTCTATCCATCGAATTTTTCGACCGGAACGAGAGCGGCCGGTTGCTGACCCGCATCAATAATGATACTGAAGAACTCCAGGGGCTGATTCAGCAATTTTCAACTGTAATGTTGAGCTTGCTCATGGTTATAGGCATTGGCGCCGTCCTGTTCACTATGGCTCCCTCCCTGGGCCTGTTCGTCTTAATCCCCGGTCCATTCGTCTTGGTAGCGACTTTCTCTTATCACCGTTACATGCAGCCCCACTTCCGCCGCTACTGGACGGCACGGTGGCGCCTGAACTCTATGCTCAGCACTTTCCTTTCTGGTATCCAGGTGGTGAAAGCTTTTGCCCAGGAAGACCAGGAAGAGGCCCGCTACCAGGACCGTAATCGCCGCACCCGGGACGCCCGTCTGCGGGTAGATCTGGCCTGGGGCCGGTTCTTCCCCTTTGTCTCTTTCGCCTTCGGCGCCGGTGGTCTGATTATCTGGTATGCAGGCGGGAATGCCGTTCTGGCTAACCAGATCACATTGGGCACTCTGATCGCCTTCTTAAGTTATCTGGGCATGTTCTACGGTCCGCTCTCCAACCTGACCCAAATCAGCCAGGCCATGAACCGCTTCCTGACCATCTCGCAGCGCATATTTGAATTTCTGGATGAGACGCCCAAGGTACAACAGGCAGCTCAACCCGTTTCCCACCCGGATATGAGTGGGTTGATCGAATTCGACCATGTCATCTTCGGTTACGATCCGTACTTCCCTGTGCTGAAGGATATATCCTTTACCATTCAGCCTGGGGAGCTTATCGGCATCGTCGGGCATAGTGGCGCCGGCAAGACCACCCTGGCGAGCCTGTTATGCCGCTTCTATGATGTCACCGGCGGCTCCATTCGGATTGATGGCGTCGATATACGGGAGCTTTCTATCGAAGAGTTACGCCGCCAAATCGGCATCGTGCTGCAATCCCCCTTCTTGTTCCGTGGCACGCTATCTCAAAATATCGCTTACGGCAAACCCAATGCCACCCGTGAAGAGATTATCCGCTCTGCCAAAGCGGCCAATGCCCACCACTTCATCACGAATTTCCCCGAGGGATATGACACCATCGTCGGCGAGGGCGGTACAGGCTTATCCGGCGGTGAACGCCAGCGTATCTCTATTGCCCGCGCCATTCTACTGAACCCGCGGATTCTGATCTTGGACGAAGCGACCTCATCGGTAGACACAGAAACGGAGCGCCAGATTCAGGAGGCGTTAGATACCCTGGTTAAGGGGCGGACCACGATTGCCATCGCTCACCGTCTATCGACGCTTTCCAACGCCACCCGAATTATTTCCCTTAACCACGGGAGACTGGAAGAGATTGGCACACCACAAGAATTAATAGAGCAGAGAGGATTATTCTACAAGCTGGTCGAGATGCAGTCGAAATTCGCCCGCCTGGATGGCGTGGTGGCAGTGTAAGCAGATCGATAACCGGCAAACATTTCCATGGAGGGGAATAGATGAAAGATGGCGTCAATATACTGATCGCGGTAAATCCGAACCCCGAGGCCCTGGGCGAAGTCCGCCAGCTCGCCAATGGGGGCGAGGTCAATATCATCAAACCTTATGATCCGGGCACCAACTTGCCGAAAGAGCAAATCGACAAAGTTGAGGTCTTATTCGCGGATTATCCGCCGCATAATTTGCAGGAAATGACCTCTCTGGAATGGATCCAATTGGGCTCCGCAGGTTACGAGCAAATATATGATTATCCCCTTACCCAAATGGGCATCCGCGTCAGCAACGCCAGCGGGGTTAACGACATCCCCATTGCCGAGTGGTGTATTGCTATGATGTTAATGTTTGAGCGGGATATTCGTGGCCTTTTGGAAATGCAAAAACAACGGGGGTGGGACCGCCAGGCCAGGTTCCAATCCGAACTGCGCGGCCGGCGGGTGGGGATTATCGGCTACGGCAACATCGGCCGCACGGTGGCATCCTTGAGTCATGCGATGGGCCTGGAAGTCTGGGCCATGAGCCGGCAGCCTATTGGTCCCCGCCCCAATCGATACACTCCCCTAGGCGTCGGCGACCCGGAAGGAACTATCCCCGTGCGCACATTTACCTTAGATCAGATGTCCGCCTTCTTACCCCACCTGGATTACCTGGTGCTCACCACACCGATGACGCCCACCACCAACGGATTATTGGGGGAGGCCGAGCTACGGTTGCTGAAGCCATCTGCCGTGATCCTTAATCCAAGCCGAGGGCGGCTGGTAAAAGAAGATGCGCTTTTACGCGCTCTGCGGGAGAACTGGATTGCCGGCGCAGCGTTGGATACCCATTACCACTATCCTATGCCGCCGGATCACCCCTTATGGGCCTTGCCGAATGTGATCATGACACCGCATATTTCCGGTTCTCACGGCGCCAGATTCTATAGCAAACGCCTGTGGGAACTATTCATCCAAAACCTGGATCGCTATAAGCACGACCAGCCGTTATTGAACGAGCTGGTAGCGGGGGATATAAATCCCAAGCGGTAGGCATAAACGACATCATTCTTCCTCCCGTGCCTCGCACGGGAGTCACCTGTATCCTGTATCGGAGGGATCCCACGCGCCATGCAAACCACAGAATTTACCATCGACGTTCAAGGAGACCTGCCCGGCCGGGTTGGGCGCCTCACCTGCAGCCTTGGTATACCCGATAACAATACCCTGGCTTCCCGCCCGGGTTTGTTGCTGACCTTCAGCAGCACGCGGCAAAATGCCATGAGCGAGGATCCCTACGACATAGCAACCAGGATCTTCAGCAAGGCTGGACATTACGTTTTAAGTTTCGATCTGCCCAACCATGGAGAGCGGATCAACGCGTACGGTCAGGGGATAGCCGGATTTAGTGCCGCTATTATGGCTGGAGAAGACCCGTTCCAAACCTTCGTGGCCGATGGCAAAGCTGCCCTCGATGCTTGTCTGGCACAGGGTATCGATCCCGGCAACCGGATCTTTGCCTGCGGCGTCTCCCGCGCGGGGTATTGCGCTATCCGTCTGGCGGCTGCAGATAAGCGCATCCGAGGCGTAGCCGGATTAGCCCCGGTCACCGATTGGCGCAGACTCTCAGAATTTAGCGCCATTCGGGACAAGCCCGAAGTAGCCGCACTGACACTGGATCACTGGGCTGAATCTTTAGCCGGCAGAGCGGTCTTCGTGGGCATCGGCCACAAGGACGACCGGGTGGGGACTGACGCTTGCGTCGGTTTTGCCTTGCGCTTGCTAGAAGCCGAGCGAGCGACGGGGCAGACCCAGGGCAACCTGACACTGCACGTGATTGAAAGCGAAGGTCATAGTTATGGGAATGAATGGCGCGAGGCAGGCGTCCGTTTTCTGTTAGACCATTGCAACCGCAGCTAATCGAGCCTCTACTATCCTTCGTAGGTGTAGTACCCGGCGAGGCCGGAACGTTGCCGCACAATGTTCACCGGTGAAACAGACGTGCGGATACCTCAGTATACTGGGTATACTGGGGAGGTGTCGGCTCAGCCTTGCTGAGCTGACAGTCTCTGAGAGTAATCAGCCGGAGACTGCACCTACCATGCACTTTTCTTATCGCGGCAAAGGACAACCGTCGGGGCCACAATCGGCAGCCTTCTGGCGCGCCTCTTCCTCTCGCTCTTGAGCAATCTGCACTTTTTGCCAGGCCCAATCGATAGTTGGTAGGAACTTCTCCGGATGTGCCACCATCCAGATCTGCTTTCGCACTGTTAGATCGTCCGGGTCATAATAGAGCGCCCATTGCCATTCCGCCACCGCCTCCTCGGGTTTGCCAAGAGCCAGCAGAGCGTGTCCCAGTCGTACTTTGGTGGCGATCAACTCGCGCTCCACCGACGGCAGATCGCGTGGCGTGATGCGAGAGGGAACATAAATTAACTCCTGATCCCCTCCCAGGAGTTTCTCGATGGCTGTTGTACATTCCGCTTTGGCCACGTCAAAGCCACCGATCCACTTCAATCGAATGGTCCCATCAGGAGCCACAAAAATGCCGTTCGGAATCAATTTGGCACCGTACAAGGGAGCCAGGATATTTTCTTTATCTACCACTGTGGTAAAAGTGGCATGTGCCGCAAGATGCCAAGGGCGGGAGAACTCGGGGCCTTGCATATCTACGGCTACAGAGAGAATCTCAAAATTCTCATGCCGGTGTGCTTCGTAAAAAACCTGCCACCCGGGCAGTTGGTTACGGCAGCCTCACCATGAACCCCACATAAAGATCAACACATTTTTGCCGCGATAGTCGCTCAAGCGCACCGTCTTCCCGTCCAGATCCTGCAAAGCAAAATCGGGGTGCATATCCCCGACATCCATTCCAGTCTTTAAATCGACATTCATCGTAACCTCCTATTTCAAGATATATTCTACGCTGAGTACCCTCAGGAGTACCCTCAGCTATGCCCATTGCGGGAAAAAATCCTTCCAGTTCTCGTAGATGATCCGGTCTTGAATCTCGACCGAAATCTGCGGCAGGTGCGTCCCTTCTACCAGCTTGTTTACATTTCGCAGGCCGTTGATCACATTGGTGATCGTAGCCGACGGGAAATCCGAAGCCAGCAGGATCTTGTGGGCGACCCCATATTCCATGGCTGTCACCATCGCCTGCCAGTAGCGCCAGGGGCGGTAATGTACTGCCGAGATATCAGTATAGACATTGGGACACTTGCGGATCAAGACCACCAGGTCTTCCTCCCAGGGGTGACCCAGGTGCGCCACGATCATCTTCAGGTCCGGAAAATCCATGGCAATATCCTCGAGCTGGAGGGGCAGCCCCCAGTTTAACCGCGCCCGGCTGGGAAAAGTGGTGCCTTGATGCCACATGATCGGCAGCCCCAAATCCTGACACTTCTTAAACAGTGGCCAGTGTTTGCGATCCTGGGGATCAAAATGCTGGTACACCGGCCCCAACTTCAACCCCTTCAACCCCAACTCTTTAACACAATGCTCCAATTGCTCGATACAATCCGGCTCATTGGGATCTACCGAAGCCCAACCTTCCAGCTTCTCTGGATGCTGCCGCACATAATCCGCAATCACCTCGTTGGGCACCCAGACACCAACGGCTTTGGCTTGCAAGCCGAAAACCACCACTTTGGCCGCCGGTTCGGAAACCTTCCAATGCGCCTCAGGTTTGGCGTCGTAAGAATGGAGATCCAGTTGGGCCGAATATGCTTCTCCACCTGAATACTTCATCTTAATCAGCTTGGAGGCTAGCGCCTCCTGGGCATACTGTTCCCCTACGTGATCGGGGTACCACATCAAATGGGTATGGCAATCTACTATAGGGCGTTCTTCAGACATAATCACTAAACTCCTTGCTGGGTAACCGCAGCATGTAGTACATCGCGGACCAACTGCACACGCTCCGCCGTAGCTAATCCATAGTTATAGAAACACACGTGGCTGACACCAGCCTGGCGCACAGCGCGGAAAGAGGCCATAAGGCTCTCGCGGTCAGGCGTCTGGGGATAGAGCAGGGACAAGCCAATCAGCAGCCGGTCCAGATCAACCTGGCTATCCTTCAGCGCTAGTTGCGGGCTGAGTATACTCAGCACAGTTTCCTGAATCACGCCGGCCACTTGCGCCGGTGATCCGTAGGCAATCATCTCCAACATACCGATCAACGGGGCCATCTCCCCCAGATCGGCGCCGGTCAGCCAGGGAGAGCCCATAGGCGCCACTCTCAAGCACTCCCGTCCCACTATCTGCGCCAATTCCGCGATCAAAGAGGTAACGGCTGCCTGGCGCATATCTAAAAAGTGCTGCAGATCCGGTGCGGCAGCTACCAAATCAGCTACCTGCTCAGCATCGCTCCCCTGGGGAGGATGGGCCAATAACCGGTCCAATATCTGGCCGAGACGGTGGGCTAAACGATCCGGATCTGCCCCGGCCGCAGCAGCTTTTTCCCGGCAGTAGGGGCAAAAACAAAGCGTGAGAATTAATTGCGTCGCGGTGCTGGCGGGTGCTCCCAGCTTGGCATGGTGGTGATGGGGAAAAGGCATCCAATGGGGCGATTCCAGCTCGACGACATCCACTCGCTCCTGCAAGTCGCGCACCAAAGTCCGCACATAGGTGCGCACTAGAGGGTTCACCACACACAGGGAGTAGCTATACCGTTCTCCCATGAAGTTGATCACATTCGATTGGGGATAGCGGTATGCCAGGTCGGTGTTATGCAAACAGACTGTCCAGGCTACCAGCTTTAACCCCAGGTCTTGGCAAAGCGGCCGGGCCGCCTCCAACGCATCGCCCTGCTCATCCAGCAACGGGCTTATGGTGGGTTTCAGAGCACAATCCTGCCACACGTGAGGATCAGGCCGGAAATAGAGCGCGCCTCGCTCGGCCAGGTAGGTACGCCGCCGTGGATTATGGGGCGCCAGAGCGTGAACCGTGTGATAACTGGTTGCCAGATGTACTGCAGTGAGACCCAAGCCGGCTATCTCTCCCAATACTTCGGCTGGGCCGCCATCCAGCAGATCCCAAGGATATGTCCATATACCGGCGTACATTGGTAATTATCTCCTTGTAGTAAGAACCATACCTACATTAATCCTTCAGCCTTCTTCACAAAAGCCCCACTTCACAATTGACTAATACCTGTCGCAGCTCACTGCGCTCCTCTGCCGTCAGAGGCAGCAAAGGCGCCCGCACCGTGCCGCCCGGCATATCCATCAGGTTCATAGCCGCCTTCACCACGCTGACACCATAGCCCTTCCGCTCCCGCAGCCGCGCCAGGGGGCGCACCTTTTGAGCGACAAGCTGGCGCCACTCCTCGCCGCGTCCCGCCTGGGCCAACTCCCAGACTTTCAAGCTCAGTTGGGGGGCAAAGTTCACAATGCCGGAGGTCATCGCCTGCGCTCCGGCGGCGCAGTACGGCAAGGAAAGCATTTCGGCCATACCATCGATCCAGGCCATGCGATCTCCCAGGCGCTCCACGGCTTCCGTGAAGATTTTCAGATCGCCGTATTCATCTTTGAGCGCCACCACCTCATCCACCTCTGCTAATCGTGCCAATAGTGCCGGGGTGTAAACCGCATCTTTCGCATGGTAAACAATCATCCCCAGACCTGCCGCCTGAGCCAGAGATCGATAATGGCGCAGCAGCCCCTCTTCCGTCGGAGTGACAAAGTATAAGGGGGCGATCATCAACCCATCGGCACCCACCGAGGCAGCATACTCCGCCAATTGGCAGGCGATCCGCGTACTATGGCCGATGCCGGCAATTACAGGGACCCGGTGATTCACAGCAGCCACGGCGGTACGAATGCAATCGCGGTATTCATCCAGGTCTAGCGAATAGAATTCTCCGGCTCCACCGCACACTACCACGATTTGGACGCCATTGCGACACAAATAATCCACATGCCGGGCCAACCCATCCAGATCAGGCTTATCATCAGCGGTAAAAGGCGTAGGGGTAAAAGCCAAAACGCCGCGCAAACGCGCCTTGAGTTCCTGAGGTTTCATAGGTTCCATCCTCCGTTCAATAGGCAGAGCACCACCGTGGGCTGAAGTACTAGCTTGTCAACGATGATTTGATATGTAGTCTAGGGCCTTGTGCCCGTCCCCCGCCCACGAGGGGCTAGACTACGGCCCATCTTTTTCATTCATAAGCCGGAGTGCGTAAAGTCGCGCCTTCCGAAGCTGAAGACACCAGCGCGGCATACCTGCCGAACACGCCGGTGGTATACCGTGGCTGAGGCGCATGCCAGGTTTTCGCAAACAGCTCCAGCTCTTCCTGGGTGAGATCCACATCCAGGCGCCGGTTATCAATATCAATGGTGATAATATCCCCATCTTTAACCGCAGCCAGTGGCCCGCCCCGGGCAGCTTCGGGAGCTACGTGACCGATCATCAAACCTCGCGTGGCTCCACTAAAGCGCCCATCGGTTAAGAGTGCTACTGAATCCCCCAACCCTGCCCCCACGATAGCTCCTGTTACCCCTAGCATCTCCCGCATACCAGGACCACCGCGGGGACCTTCATACCGGATCACTACCACATCGCCGGCCTGGACTTTTCCCTCGGTCACAGCTTGCATGGTGGCCTCTTCCGAATCAAACACCCGGGCAGGCCCCTGGTGATAATGGCGTTCGTGGCCTGCGATTTTAGCCACAGCGCCTTCGGGGGCCAGATTCCCCTTCAGGATCACCAAGCCGCCGGACGACTTAATCGGATTCGCCACCGGACGGATGACTTCCTGGCCAGGAGTTTCCCTGGCCTCACTGGCCTCCTCCGCCAAAGTCCTTCCGGTAACCGTAATGGTACCGCCATCTATCAACCCCGCGTCCAGTAACCGCTTGACGATCACCGGAATGCCCCCGGCGCGATGAACTTCTACGGCGCTGAACCGGCCCCCCGGCATCAGATCGACATACAAAGGCGTATTCGCGCTGATCCGGTCAAAATCTTCCATATCCAGCGGCACCCCCACCTCACTGGCCAAAGCCAGCAGATGGAGCACAGCATTGGTTGATCCCCCCGTGGCAGCCACGCTGGCAATGGCGTTGTCGAAAGCCTGGCGCGTCAGAATATCCCGTGGCTTCAGATCCCGCCGTAGCAAATCCATCATCAGTTTACCGCAGCGCACCGCGACATCCTCTTTCTGGGGATCCACGGCCGGAACGGCGGCGGTGCCCAGGGGCGCCAGCCCGATAAACTCCATCACTGTGGCCATGGTATTGGCCGTATACTGCCCTCCGCAAGCTCCCGGGCCCGGACAAGCGACATTCTCGATCTCCAGCAGCTCTTCGGCGCTGATTCTACCGGCAGCCTGGGCGCCAATAGCTTCAAAAACATGCTGGATAGTGATCTCGCGCCCCCGCCAGAGTCCCGGCATGATCGAGCCGCCGTAGAGAATCAAGCTGGGAATATTTAGCCGTGCTAATCCCATAGCAGCGCCGGGGACAGTTTTGTCGCAGGCTACTAGCGCAATGATCCCGTCGAAGAAATAGCCGCGCCCCATCAATTCTATAGAATCAGCGATGATCTCCCGGCTAATCAGAGAGGCTTTCATGCCCTCAGTTCCCATGGTAATCCCGTCGCTGATCGCCACGGTATTGAATTCCATAGGGGTACCCCCGGCGGCCCGCACACCTTCCTTCACCTTCACCGCCAGCTCGCGCAAATTGAAGTTGCACGGCATCGTCTCGATCCAGGTATTGGCAATCCCGATGATGGGACGCGCCAGATCCTGGTCGGTAAATCCAATCGCTTTGAACATGGCCCGCGCACCGGCGCGATTCCGTCCATCGGTAATCACACTACTGCGCTTCTTTAGACTGTTACCATTTCCGGCTGAGGTCAGCATATGTTGTTCGCCTTCCATACATCTCTCCTTCATCAATCGCATTATCTATTCAATTACAGGCAAAATAATCCTCGAAGGCCGCAGCGCATCGTGGAAAACCGTATTCAACGCAATCTGCCCGCTGGCCGCCGCGCTCGGATTCCCGCCAGTATTAAAGTTGCGATCAAAGCGCGGGAAATTACTGGAGGTCACCGCGACGCGGATGCAATGGCCGGCCTTAAAGGTGTTGGCTGTAGCCCACAAATCAACAGTAAATTCGTATACCTGGTTAGGTGTCAACAATTCGGGATGCGTTTGCGACGCCCGATATTGAGCGCGCAGGATGCCATCGCACAATAACCGCGAAAAGCCATCGGGATGTACATCCGTCAGGCGCACTACCCAATCGGTATCCGGCGCCGAGGACATCCCCCGCAGCACACAAGTCACATTGCCGATAATCGTCAGGTCCTGCTCCAGCGGCGCGCTGGTATACGTCAGGCCCCGATCTTCGATGGGCCGTTGATCGTAAGCCCCACCGGGTATACCCAATGTGTTGCCTCCCCTGGTTGGCACCGGATCCATGGGATCATACAGGAAGGTATCGGCCTGCTCGGCGCCCGTGGGATTCTGCGGGCTGAGCTTGCCGCCGTCATGCAAATACCAATTGGTATACGCTGTGCCAGGCAACGGGTAATCTTGGGCTGTGCGCCACTTATTCTCACCCATCACAAAAAGCTTGACCGGTGGCTCGTCCATGACGCCATTCTGGATGCCTTTTAGCCAGTAATCAAACCAGGGTAGTCGCATCTGATTATAGTCGCGACTGGCGTCAGGATCGAAATCCACTTCGCCTTGCAGGCTGGTGCCCATATTCAGCGGCCCGTGGATCCACGGCCCCACAATAAGGCGCTGGGCTTTGCGGGACTCCTGCGTCCGCGCCTTTTGCTTCATCCCTACGAAGTTCTTCAGTGTGCCGTTCAGGAAGATATCAAACCACCCCCCCAGGTGGTAAACCGGTGTATCGACTTCTTGGTGCATCTTGCCGATATCCCACTGCCACCAGAAAGGGCCATCTTCAGGGTGGGAGAGATACTCATTGTACCAATCCTCCAGACCTGCCACTAGGGGATTAGGATAGAGCGGCAAATATGTTTGCCAACTCTCTAATTCGTTCAGCGCTTTCTCCAGTATACCTTTATGGCGGGTGAAGGCTTCACCTTGTGCCAGGTTTGCCAGATTATTATATTGCCAGCGCAACGTCCACGATAGCATAAAAGCCAACTCAAACGCCCCACCATGGTAGACCCATTCAGTTCGATAATCGGCAGAGGATTCACGGACAAACATGGCGCCTAAATGTGGCGGGCGAGTGGGAGCCAGGCGGTATTGGGTTGCCCCGGCATATGATCCGCCGATAGTGCCGACCTTGCCGTTGCACCATTCCTGGGCCGCAATCCATTCGACGGCATCATATCCGTCGCGGTTCGGCCCCCAGCCGTCGTCATGAAACGGGATAAATTTTCCCTGGGATTTAAACCGTCCCCGCACATCCTGAATCACGACGGCGTAGCCGCGAGAGGCAAAAAACGGCGGCGCCCCCACCTGCATTTCCGGAGAATTGTCTTTGCCGTAGGGCGTGCGCTCCAACAGTGCCGGGAATGGACCTGCTCCTTGCGGCAAATAGACATCGGCATACAATTTGGTGCCATCCCGCATTACCTGGGGGAGATCGCGCAGGACCCTTAATTCTGACGTGGATTGGCTCATGAAAGTTGGCTCCTTAATAGACATATAGTTACCTGCGTTTCATAGAGAGGCTAAGCATGGTAGATTCCCTTCTTTTTCCACAGCCTAAGCCGATGTAGCCAGGAAATGGCTAAGCACATTGGTTGTTACGCGGGAGATCATTTGATCAACTAGAATTGACGACGCATAGGTAATGGACCCGACCGAGAATACCCCGCCACCGTTGTCCAACTCATAACACACCATTTCCGAACCACCATTATCAGGGTTGATGCCCTTGGCCAGCAGGACAGTATTTGGCGGAGAAGACGGGCTCATTTTATCCGTTTCGTGTCCTGCGGCCCCGCCGTTGATACGCTCATGCAGGCTGTTTTGGCCGAACAGGTCTCCATTCTGGAGGCCGGTGCCGGCAAAAGCCCAGTGCCCAGCATCGATAACCTTGTAAGGCGCAGCAGTCATGATTCCGCTGGCAGTCGTCACCACGCCCAGCAAATTGGCCTCACTTTCCACCGTCCGATGGAACCGGCTTTCATAATAAATGTCCGGGTTATGAGGATCTACCATCCCTAGATCTCCTCCCGTGCTTAGCAGCATGGTTTTGAAACGCATGGTGGCTTCATCGAGAAATTCTATTTCGCAATTGAGGCCGTTACCACCTAGATACATCAGGTGCCCACCCCGGTGGTAGACCCAATCTTTGACCCGTTCATACATCTTGCGTGACCAATATTCCGGGTGAACACTTATTATCAGCACCTTGTAGGCGTCCAAGTCCAGTTCGCCGGAATGGAGCTGATATTCCGCGTAATAATCATAGGCAAATCCCTCTCGCTCCAACCAACCCAGCAATCGCCATTCGGCCGGAGCATGAGAACTTTGCAGCCGTCCTTCAATCGGATCAGTTATCTCCTCATCCTCCGGTACCGTATTTCCCAACTCTGGCCGCTCAAAGGACAGCGGCGCATATTCTTCATCGGGGAATCCCCAGACATTAAACGACCCTGCCTTGGTATAGCGAATCAGATCCAGGCGCGCATTCACTGTCGGTTCCGGGGGTAGAGCGTTGGAGTTGATATAGTTGCTCCGGCCGCCAAAATTGTTGTAGGCATTCCAGGTATTGCTCGATGCCAGGACTGCAACCTGGGCCTGAGGCCTGGCGGGAGCCACAATCCAGGGAAAGGAGAAGAAAACCCCTGAGGCGCTTTTGGCATGCAAGTAATACAAACCGGAGCGCTCCGGTCCCGTTACGAGCTGGGTATGATGCGGGCTGCCATATCCCTGCTTGTTCCAGTGCACCCCCGTCTGGGTAAAGTCACCATCCGGCGTGATCTGCATCACAGCCCGTGGCCCGTGCTCATCAAACCAACCCAGTAAGCGCACAAATTCCTTTTTCAAGCCATAACGCCACAGGCTGAGGCGGTACTGTTCGACGGCATGTACCCGGAATTCGGCTTTCGCGCCGGATTTTACCCACTTCGGCCAGATATATCCATACAGGCTATCCGAAAGAAGACGGAAATGGTATGGCGTACCCGGCTTGACCTCCATTCGGACGCTCTTTGAGCCCCATCCTGGCTTAACCAGAGTCACACGGTAGGTCCCCGGCTCCACCTCAGCATAGACCTGCCCTCGCGGCGTCGATCGTACCACCACCGGATCCAGGGGAGCCCCCGAGGGACCCTGACGCTCAAATTCCAGGAGTACATCGGCCAGGGCCACATAGTTTTCATCACTAACGTATCCGACGAGCATGATTTTACTCCCTGCTGAGTACAGCTTTCAGTTGGTTTGTTTTTAGGGGCCTTGTGCTGAGGGTACTCGCTGAGGGTACTCTGCATCGAGTTTCCGAAATCATCCGGTCGAGATCAGCTGAGGGTACTCAGCATGGGACCCTCTGACACCGGCACGCATTGTCCGAAAATCTGCCAGCGAAATCCTCACAATTGCCGCAGTCGGGGATCCAGCACATCACGCAGCGCATCGCCCAGTAGGTTCAGCCCCAACACCGCAAACATGATAGCCAGACCCGGATAGATAGCCACCCAGGGGGCCAATTCCATGTATTTGCGCCCGGCGCCGAGCATCGTACCCCAAGATGGATCGGGGGGCTGCGTACCCAGGCCCAGGAAAGATAGCGTGGCTTCGCTGAGAATCGCCGTCGAGAAGGAGAGCGTCGCCTGCACAATCAACGGCGCGGCTATATTGGGCAACACGTAGCGCGCCATAATCCGTAACTGCCCCGCACCAATCGCCTGCGCTCCTTCTACATATTGCTGCTGCATTACCGAGAGGGTGGGGCCACGGGCAATCCGGGCAAAGATGGGAGAATAGACGATACCGATAGCGATCATCGCGGTGGTGGTACTGGGTCCCAAAACGCCGGCGATGGCAATGATCAGGATCACACCGGGAAAGGCGAACATAATATCAATCACGCGCATCAGCAAAGTATCAAATAATCCCATATAGAATCCGGATACCAGTCCCAGACTGGCCCCTATGAGCAGGGCAATGCCTACCGAGATAATCCCAACCTGCAGCGAAACGCGGGAGCCGAAGATGATCCGGCTAAAGATATCACGGCCAAATTCATCGGTGCCGAAGAGATGTTGGACACTGGGTTCTAACAATCGTTTTGACGGTTGCGCCAAAGGATCGTAGGGTGAGACCAACGGGGCGGCAATAGCTACAAAGATCAGTAACAATACCAGTACAATACCGGCAGCCCCGATAGGATGGCGCACCAAGTGAATCGCAAACTCAGCAAACCGGCCGCGTTGTTTTTTTAAAACCCAGGTACTTCCTAAAGCTGGTGTGGTTACGGTGGCGTTGTGCAAAGAATCCCCTCTAGCGGACCTAAAAATTGTGAAGCTTCATGCTCAGCGGAGCATAAGCGCGCCATCTACTTATACCGGATGCGGGGGTCGAGGTAAGCATAGAGTACGTCAACCAATAAATTAATCAGCACGAATATGATAGCGATAAAGAACACAGCCCCCTGCACTAAAGGATAATCCCGTTGATAGATACCGTTCAGCACAGTCCAGCCAATCCCCGGCATGCCGAATATTTGCTCAATCACCACGGCCCCTCCCAGCAAATATCCTACCTGAACCCCCATTACCGTAATCACCGGGATAGCGGCATTTTTGAGAGCATGACCGAACAAAATAGCTGTGGAAGAGAGCCCTTTGGCCCGCGCCGTGCGAATGTAATCCTGGCCCAGCACCTCCAATAAAGATGAACGTACCATACGCATGACCACCGCCACGAGCGCGGCGCTGAGAGACAGGACGGGTAAAAGCACCTGCTGCATATTGGTCCAGGGGTCCTGCAAAAAGCTGACCCATTCAGCCTGCGGCTGCCATCTCAGGATCACTGAGGTAATCAGCAAAAACATAGCTGCCAGCCAGAAGTTTGGCAATGATAGCCCGATTAATCCCAGCACATGGGTCAAAAGATCCATTAAGCTATTCCGCCGCACAGCGGAAAGCATGCCTAAAGGTATGGCAATGATCCAGGAGAGCAAGGCTGAGAAGAGAGCCAATTCGAAAGTGATCGGCATCCGGCCGGCGATAATCGACGTTACCGGCTGCGATGTCCGTAACGAGGTACCCATATCACCCTGGAGCAGTGCCCCTACCCAGCGCAAGTATTGGACATAAATGGGGGCATCTAAGCCAAACATGCGATAGAGCGTGGCCCGCTGTTCCGGGGTTATCTGGGCCTCTGCGCCAACTAATACCTGGACCACATCACCGGGTAGGAATCTCATCAATGCAAATACCAGGATGGAGATGCCGATCAGCGTCGGTATCAACAGCACGATACGGCGCAAGATATATCTGCCCATGATCTCCTATCCAAAATCTTCTATCTCCCTGCTGAGTACCCTCAGCGCCTGAGTACCCTCAGCGCCTGAGTACCCTCAGCGCCTGAGTACCCTCAGCGCCTGAGTACCCTCAGCGCCTGAGTACCCTCAGCGGACTGCTACCGCAGAAAACGTGCGATATCCTCCGCATACAGGTTCTCTGAATCGTCATCCGGCTCGTATCCGATCACCTGGCGGGCGTTGACAATGCTCCAAAAAGCCCGCGTATTACCGGAGATGCCGTAAAACACATGGAAAGGAACGCTGTACTCGTTCTCAATCTTCGGCGTCTCTAAGGACTTAACAAACAGTTGCGTCAAATCCCGCGGACTGATGAAAGCGCCCAAATCGCGCCGATAGCTCTGGATATTCCCCTTATAGTCCTCTACCACCAAGGGGCGCGGCGCGCCAATGCGAATTTGCACATTCTCTAACTTCCGGCCCTGGCTGCCGGAAGCGAAAAGGAAGCCCAAGTGCTCATAGGCCTCCTTGGCCCAGCCGTAGTAGTTATCAGACAGGGGTCTGGGGGTATCAGGGTAGATCATATCTATTCTATTACTATGAATCAAGGGCTCATACCAATCGGCCGCATGGTTCGAGCTGGCTACCACCACCCGTCCTACCTCTTCCTCCAGGGAAAGTTGGTAAACGTGGTAAGCCATATCCACATTGTTGCGCTCACCGTAATA
>SHYO01000105.1 GCA_009692745.1 Chloroflexota bacterium | reverse complement strand
TCATGAAATTGAATTTCCTATTTGGATGTGATGAATGCCGACGGATAATTATCTTTGCTACGTAGTACCTGTAAGGGTGGAAAATCCACGCGACAGGGTGTAGCGGCCTGGTCATAAAGACCTGGGGAGAGGCGGAGTCACGGAGGTTGGTGTGGTCCCCTCAGCGTTGAGTAGGCAACCTACCGGCTCCGCCGGTTACATACGCAGAGCTCTCGTAGCACCGGCAGGAAAATCATCAACAATTCCTCAAAGTCCCATTTTCTGAATCAGCCAGACGCCAACACCGGCGCCGACAAACAGACCTACCGCAAAAACCCAGCCATTCAATCCCAATGACGGAATGGCTGAGAAGAAAGCGCCGATCGTACATCCCACCGCTATACCGGCGCCGTATCCCATGATAACTCCACCGAAGAGGGACTGGCCGTACCGCCGGTTACGCATGGCCGCCGGTGGCACCCGCCAGCGAAACTCACCGGCTAATAAGGCGCTCAATAGCGACCCGGCAAATAGGCCCCCGTTGAGCATTAACCCTTGGCTGAGCCAATCGCCGCCGGTGTTCAAAGCGCATCCGGTTAATTGATCGGTGCCAATCAGCGGGCCGGCGCTAATACCGCATAATTTGGCCAGCCCATCTGCCCACCGGGAAAATTCACCGGTAATCCCAAGCGGCTGGGCATAAGCCAGGAGGGCGATATTTAACACGCCTAGAATCAGACCTCCAACGGGAGCGGACCAACTCCGCTTCAACCAGCCGGTGATGGTCGTGGGAAGTTGTAAGCCTTGCTGGTTTGGAGCAGAGGGATCCCACCACCGCAGGAAGAGGTAAATCAGGGCTATGATCCCGAGGGTCAACCCGACTGCCCCTAGATAACCTAGCTGGAACGGCAACCATACGAAGGGTTGCCAGCGCAAATAAGCTACCCACCAGCTATTCCAGGTCAGACCGGATAGCCACAGGCCGGCCAAAATACCTCCGAAAGCTACCCATGAGCCGGTATAACCTTCTGCCATCCGATAACAGGAGCCCGAAATGCAGCCCCCGGCCAGTACCATACCGATACCGAAGAGTACTCCCCCCACCAGACTATGCACGCCGAAAGGGATTACATGGGCGGTGGTGGGACGTAGTCCTAATTCCGGTGAAGGCACCTGCGAATAGAAGATTAGCGTAAATCCCACGGTTGCCACGGCCAGCCCCAACAAGATCCCTTTTAAGTTGCGTGTCTGGCGAAAGAGAAAAAGGTCACGGAAGGCCGAAGCAAAACAAAAACGGCTGCGTTGCAGCGTAAACCCAAAGGCTATGCCCACAACGCCATAGACTGCCAGGCCGATCTGGTTCAGGGCAGCCAAGGCAAGGGCAACTGTCAGTAGCACTGCCCATCCCAGGCCGTACAACCATTGAGGCGGAGTGGCAGCTACCGGCAGCTTAGAATGCGCAACACTTTGCACAGGGTGCTCCTAATATCGTGAAGTCGGCTGCGCTAAGCGTGGCCACCTGCCATAGCTGGGATAATGCTGACCTCATCGCTATCTTTAACCTCTGTTTCCTTACCTTGCAGGTTACGAATCTCTTCGCCATTGACAAAGACGTTGACGAAGCGCTTGATGTCGCCGTTCTCTTCGCAGATACGGGCTTTAACTCCTGGATATGCCACTTCCAGGTTTTCAATCAATTGGATTACAGTTGCACCACTGGTTTCAACTTTGGCCTGCCCTTTGGTCAGGCGGCGCAATGGTGCCGGAACATATACAGTACTCATGAAGCCATTCTCCTCTACCATAGTATTTTGATATCACAGGTACAACTGTGATATTGGCGACGCTCTGCTGGAGGGTGTATCACACCTGTTTCCGGGATTGCGTAGCAACGCCAGACAACAAATAAAAGACTTATCGTAGGAAGAGCGATGAGCCTTAGATGTTTGAATCAGAGATTTCTTACTTGCCCTTGGAGTTTTGGGACCGGCGTACTTCCGTCAGATCGGCCAGATTACGGGAGTCCAGGACTTTTTCGGTGGCCACGCGCACTTCCTCCCAAACTTCGCGAAGAGCACGGCTGCTGGGTACATTCATACTGGCATGATCATCCCGGTCCGTAATTACCGGCCCCACCGGCCCCTCGAGTACTGACAGGCATTCCACAAGCCGGATGTTTTGGGGGGTGCGGCTGAGCTGATGACCACCTTGCGGACCTCGGGTGCTCTGTATAAGACCCGCATTGCGCAAGGCAATTAAGATCTGGGTCAGGTAGTTTTCCGGGATTTGTTGGCGGGCTGCGATATCTGCACAAGCAACGGGTCCCCGGCCATATTGTTCCGCCAGGTCGATTAGAGCCCGTAGTCCATACTCACCACGGCTGGAGATTCTCATCGCTTCCTCCTCACCGATAGCGCGAGAGCCTGATCATTCCGTTGGCCTTACTTACGTGTGTGGCGTCTTTGCCCGCAAGTCCTGACCGGTAATGATCCCACTCCCGCTAAATACAGATGCATAGTCTTGGGGCGGCGACCCTGGTGAAATGCATGATACGCATTTGCGTTGGTCCTCTTTGGATTTTAGCTCGTGCAAACTTTACTAATCTAGTTGACAATTATACCATACGAATCAGATAATGTCAATCGAAAAAATCGTGCCAACCTGATCTTGCCACGTTTCAGACTATTCTGCTGTGCGGTGAATGGCCCGCAAGGCCAGGAAAGAGATCCAGGGGGAGGTGAATTTTTTCTGGCCAAAATCGAAATCCTCGTAGGGCTTATTGGTGCTTTCTGCCAGCCAGGGACCCGCGGAGCTTTGCTTTTCTTTTAACCTCTCTATTATCTGCCGCAAGCGTTGATCCTGTCGTATATTGGGGATTTGGGCCAGGGTGTCGGCCATCTTCAGAAGCTGATATTGAACAAAGGGATATTGCACCTTGTCCCAGGTCGAACCGATACCAAAGCCCACCGGCCGGAAAGGCTCAGCGCGTCGTTCCCAACAGGTGAGTAGATAATTGGCTGCCCGCTGGGCAGCAAGAGTCTGCCGCAAATCAGGATGGGCTACCAGAGCACGGAGTACATTCAGTGTACCGAAGGGGCAACTGGGATCTGTCTCCCGCTCATTTCCCGGCAGGTTTAGCTTGTTAGGATGCCACCCGCCGTCCAGGCGTTGCCAGGCTATGATGTGATCGTATGCATGTTGCAGGCGCGCATCCTCTAGAGAGCCGAAGCGGGCCAGGGCGTAGGTTATGACGTGGGAAATACAGATATAGGGCCGGGTGTGCCAGCTTTTCGTATGATCGAACCCGCCATGCAGAAATCCCCCCTCCTCTGCCTGAGCCACAAATACCTTTTCGGCAATAGCGGCGATACGCTCGTCATCCCGACGCAGGCCAAAATCCCCCAGAGTCGCCAATTTCCAGATGGTATCCTTGGGATCATAGGCGCGACTCAAAGGTTTGGCCGGGGGCCAATCTGCCAGGCTGTCGATCATTTTCACTACGGCAGGATGGTTTCGCAACGCCTCGTAAGCGACTTGCGTTGCTGCAGCGGTGGGATCGGCTCCGACCAGGTCGAGCTGTGTGTTGTAGACCACCCAGGGTTCGCTGGCGGAAAGCAGCCAGTTGAGGATAGGAGTGAATTTAGGATTAAGTGGCGAAATGCCGAGCATAGATTTCCTTCGACTTCAATCCTGGAGGTTCACCGGCATGGGCAGCCGGGGACAATTTGCCAAATTGTCCAACTATATGTTCATAAAAGGTGGGTGAATTTGCCAAAGGCTTCGTCCCAATCCCGCTTGCCGCGGGGCGTATAGGTTTGCTGTGCGACGGAGGTGGCCAACACCTGCCGGCCAGTGGTGATATCGGGCAGGTGTCCATTCGCAATAGCCTGCATCAGCACGTTTCCCAGTGCCGTGGCCTCGGCCGGCCCGGCTACAACCGGGCGGCGGCAGGCATCGGCTGTCATCTGGCAGAGTTGGTGGTTTAGACTGCCGCCCCCGACAATCCGAATCGTATCTAGTGGATAACCGGTAAGGCTTTCCAGATTTTGCAATACAGTACGGTACTTCAGCGCCAGACTTTCCAGGCAACAACGGATCACAGCGCCCACCGTATCCGGCACAGGCTGCCCGGTATGTTGGCAATAGGAGCGGATGGCGGCCGGCATATCCAATGGATTAAGAAAATCGGGAGCATCCGGATCGATTAGGCTGCGGAAGGCTGGCGCGGCTGCGGATTCTTTCAGCAGGTAATCCAAGGTAAAATCCATCCCCGCTTTTACCCAATGGCGCTGGCATTCTTGGACTAACCAAAGGCCGGTAATATTCTTCAGCAGGCGAATGGTGCCGGCTACCCCGCCTTCGTTGGTGAAGTTGTAAGCCAGGGCCTGGTCATCTAGCACCGGTTCCGGAATCTCCACCCCCATCAGGCTCCAGGTGCCACTGCTAATGTAGGCGCTGCGCTCATCGAGGTGCGGAATGCCTGCCACGGCGCTGGCAGTATCATGGGTACCGGGAGCAATCACCGGTACATTTCCCGGCAGGCCGGTTTCGGCCGCCACATCCGGCCGGAGGTTTCCCAGGACGGTGCCCGGCGTGACGATAGGCGGTAGCATACCGGTCGGAATATCTAATTTCGCCAGCAACTCGGTCGCCCAGCGCCGTTCCCGGCTATGGAACATCTGGCTGGTGGTGGCAGCGGTATATTCCGCGGCTTGCCGACCGGTAAGCCAATAATTAAAGAGGTCCGGTAACATCAGAAAAGAGGCTGCGGTTTCCAATTGGGGATCCCGGTCTAGTACCATACTGTAGACCTGGTAGAGGGTATTAATCTGGATAAACTGGATGCCGGTCTGGTCAAATATTTCCTGGCGTGGCACCCGAGCCAGTACCCTTTCAAGCATCCCGTTGGTACGTCCATCCCGGTATTGGTAAGGATTTCCCAGCAACCGGCCAGATCTATCTAAGAGCGCAAAATCTACTCCCCAGGTATCCACACCAATACCGGCCAAGACTCCGCTGGGAAACTGAGCCGCGTACCGCGCCAGACCAGCTTTAATCTCCGCCCATATCGCCAAAACATCGGTGTGCCAATGGCCCAACACATTTACGGCGCGGTTGGGGAAACGATGGATCTCCTGCAGGTCAAAACGCATCCCATCCCACTGTCCCAGCACGACGCGACCACTGGAAGCGCCCAGGTCAATGGCAAGGAAATGGATATTCTGGGCCATAGGTGCCTTCCTTTACGCCACGTTATAAGCCCGGGCTGCGTTTCCTCCGAAGATCAGGTCCTCGGCTTCTTTGCCCAGCTTCAAGCGCCGAATGCCTTCCATAGACATATCCACGTAGGTGCCCGGCCCATTGGAACCAAACACTACCCTCTCTGGCCCCACCTCGGCCACGACAAATTTAATCACAATCGGCTCGGCCGGGCTGATCAGCGTCGTGCTCAGATAGATATTGGGGCATTCCTTTGCGGCAATCACGGCGTCACCGGTATACATGCGGTACCCCATGTGGTCCATAATGAAGGGTAATTCGGGATAGCGGCGGGCCAGGGCTGCGATCTGCAAGGGATGACTGTTGTAAGAGCCGGAGTGGATATTGACTACCACACCTAATTCCCTCGCCTTATTTAACAGTGTATAGACCGGCGGCGTGTTGAGGTTGTAACCGTGGAGGGTGGCCATAAGTTTCAGACCTTTGAATCCCCTCTCAAGGACACAATGCTCCAACTCCACCACGGTTTCCTGGTCAAATTGGGGATTTAAGGTGCAACACAGAATAAACCGGTCACGGTGAGCAAACCCCTCCAGAGCCTGGGCCATGGCGCGATTAATCGGGCGCAGGCGGGGTTGCGCCATCCAGACCACCATATCTATGCCCGCCGCCTGTTCTAATGCCAGAGTCGTGGCGGGATCATACAATATGCCATCCAGAGGAGCATCATCGAAGTAGAACTCGGAATCGATATACATCACAAGGCCTCCTTGCTTAGCAATGATTATTGGTAGCCGCCTTTGGCGGCAGCAGTGCCCCGTTCGGAGCGAATTTTAGCTTCGTAATTGCTGGCAGCGTAAGCGGCCAACGGATCCGGGGGAACGCCCATCTCCTCTCGCACCTGGGACAACAGCGGCCGGACATCGGCGCGATAGGCGTCGGTTAAGATGCGATGCGCCTCTAATACAGCGCCCTCCGCCTGGACCGCAGCCAGGCGTTTCTGAGGTACTAATAGGGAGCGGGCATAGGCTTCCTGGCAGTTCAGCACAGAGTAGATCATCGGCGCGACTTTGCCTTCAATATTGTGGCTTTGGTCGATCATATAAGCGATTTGCCGGGCGGTATCGCGGGCCGGCTGGTCCTGTCCTGCGCTGGCAGCCGTGATTTCGTTATAGATAAGGAAGAGCTCATAGGGATTGGTGGAACCGACGATCAGGTCGTCATCGGCGTATTTGCGGTTATTGAAGTGAAATCCGCCGAGCTTACCTTCGTCCAGCAAAAAAGCAACAATCTGCTCAATGTTAACTCCCTGGGCGTGATGCCCCAGGTCTACCAGGGCCTGGGCCTGGTCACCTAATTTCAGGCAAAGGGCGTACGCCGTACCCCAATCCGGTAGATCAGTGCTATAGAAGGCCGGCTCAAAGAATTTGTACTCCACCAGCATCCGGCTGCCAGCCGGCAGATAGCGATAGGTCGCGCGCAGCCCCTCTTCAAAACGGTGTTTGCGGCTGCGCAGGTCATCTTGGCCTGCGTAGTTGGTGCCATCGGCAAACCACAGGCTAAGAATCGGGCTTTTCACCTGTGCCATGATCAGGCAACATTCCAGCAGGTGATCGAGAGCCTGGGCACGGATAGCTGCATCTGGGTTGCCCAGAGAGCCCAGGCGGTATATCTCTTCCTGGAAAACATTGGGATTTACGGCACCAATGGCGATCCCCTGGGCCGCCGCATATTGCCCCATGGCTTGGTAATCCTGATCCTCCGGCCGGTCCCACGGGATGTGGATAGCTACCGAAGGGGCAATCCCGGTCATCTTATGCACTACTGCCGCATCATCCAACTTTTGCCGGGTGGTGGTAGCCGCCCCAGGCCAGGGGAAAGCCTTGAAGCGTGTGCCACTGTTAGCGTATCCCCAACTGGGTGTCTCAATCTTTTGTTGTTTGAGGGCCGTCTTCACAGCGGTGACGTCGATATCCTGTTGCGCCAAAGATGTCGCCATGAATTCATAAGCTGCGTGATGTTCAGCCATATGTTTTATCTCCTACGCGTAATCAGGTACTTAATAGGTGAATATCTTTGGAGTGGTAATAATTAATTGAGAGTGTCTTGTCCTGCATAGGTTAGGAGATTATCAGACTCGCCGGTTTTCGTCAAACCGGTTAGGGCAGGAACGTATTGACAACCACCGGGGTGTGAATATATTATTGCCTTATTCATTGGGCGGTTCTTGAGCCAATGTTAGCTGTCTGGCAACAGATTATTTATCCAACCATCTTCCCCATACCTATAGGAGTTCACGTGGAAAGAAAAAGAAAAGTGCTCATTACCGGCGCTGCTGGCCGGATTGGTAGTTTCTTGACAGGCGACTTTGCCGCGCATTACGATCTGGTCTTGACCGATGTGCGCCAACCCCAGGATACCCACGGTTTCCCTTTTACCCTGGCGGATATTGCCGATATGGCGGCAATCCGCCCTCTCTGCGATGGCATCGACACCGTAGTCCATTTGGCGGCCGATCCAAGTACCAGTGCTACCTGGGAAAGTCTGCTTCCCCGTAATGTTATCGGTCTCTATAATGTTTTTGAAGCCACTCACCAGGCAGGGTGCCGTCGGATAGTCTATGCCAGCACGGTCAATACGGTCTTCGGTTATCCCTTTGACATGCAGGTCCATACCCATATGCCTACCCGGCCTCTCAATCTTTACGGCGCAACTAAGGTGTGGGGCGAGGCCGTAGGATGCTTTTATGCCGACCAGCTCGGGCTTTCAACGATTTGTTTACGTTTTGGCTGGGTGGTCAACCGGAATAGCGAGGCGCTCAAGCCCGAGGCTCCTTACCTGGATGTGGCTCTGACCTACGAAGACCTGGGACGGCTGGTAAGGGGTAGTATTGAAGCCCCGGATAATTTGCGCTTCGGCATCTACCACGGAGTTTCCGATAACCGCTTCAAGCGGCTGGATATCAGTGATGCGCGGATCGACCTTGGGTACCAACCCCAGGACGATGCTTTTGTACTGGCGGGGGTCTTTCCACAGCGCCGTACTAGCGGCCATCCCGAATAACCATGCCTAGTAGCGCGATTCGAGAGCGCGTGGGGCAATAAGACTTAAGGAGGACACCAATGGTCCAAAACTTGTCAGGTAAGCCGCTCAGCGGAGCTGAGCATAAAGCTTTGCGGTTGGCTATTGCCGGTTGTGGCGGGATGGGACATCGCCACCTGTACGGTCTGGCGGAATTGCAGCAGGCCGGGCGGCGAGATTTTGAATTGGTGGGCGTTTGTGATCCAGTAGAGGCTAATGCCGCATCTCTGGCTCGCCAGGCGCAGGATCTTCTGGGCAAGACACCTGTTATCGCCAGCAAATTGGAGGAACTGGCCCAGTTGGGTGTGGATGGTATCGATATCACGACCATCCCCCGCACGCATCATACCGTTGCCCTGGAAGCGATCCAGCGCGGATGGCATGTGATGGTGGAAAAACCCCTGGGTGTAACAGTGCGGGCTTGCAACCTGATACGCCGGACAGCCGAAGCAGCCGGGTGCGTGCTCAGCGTGGCCGAGAATTACCGGCGCGACCCGATGAACCGGCTGGCAAGAGCGCTATTGCAGACGGGTGCTGCTGGCTCTCCCAGATTCATCGTGCAGCATAGCATCGGTGGTGAGGATCGCATGACTATCACTGTCTGGCGCCACCAAAAGTCCGAAGGAGGGTTGCTGCTAGATGTTGGCGTGCATTTTACGGATATGCTGGAATATCTGTGTGGAGAGATAGACACTATTTATGCACAGACGCGGCTGTATGAGCCCGTGCGTAAGAATCCGGCTGCTGGGAGCAGGGGGGCCGCTTCCAATCCCGCCGGAGTCTACGAGCGATGGCAACGGGAAATGCCGGCGGAATTTGTGGCTACCGCTGAAGATGCCGTCTACGCCATGATAAACTTTAAGAACGGCGCTACCGGCCAATTTATCGAAAACCACGCCGCGCGCGGCCGCCCGGTGTGGCTGCGCCAGGTTTTCGGCTCTCTTGCAGCGATGGATTTACCGCCGGACCGGACGGGCCAAGAGATTACTCTAACGCTTGGCGGGGGGGAAGCGCTAAGGGGAGAGGCGTTGCTGGAATTGGTTCCCGATTTTGCCCTGGACCCGGTGACGGCGCAGCTTTTCGGTGGGGATCGCCTGGCGGGATACAAATTTCCCTTCCCAGAGATTGACCGCAAGCTGCTGGCGGTAGAATATGCCGATTTCGCCGCAGCTATCCGGGGCAACCAGTCGCCGGAGGTTGACGGGGTACAGGGGACCCGGTCGGTGGCTGCCGTTTACGCCATGCTCGAATCGGCGCTGTTGGGTCGCCCGCTAACTGTGGCGGAGGTAATGGCCGAGCAAGTAGATGCTTATCAACAAGAGACTAATACCGGGTTGGGCATTTAAAAGAGAGGCTCTGAATTCATATGATGCAGCTTGGAATCAGTACGTGGGGCATGCCGACAGTACCTATCGATGTGGCGGTGGAGCATATTGCCAAATTGGGGTTTGACGGGCTAGAGCTGACCGTGCTACCGCGCTATACTACGGCGTTGGGTACTTTGGACGGGGCGGAACGACGGCGGATTAGCGGTTTGTTGCGCACGCATGGGCTGACACTCTCGGCGATTGCGGCCCATTCCAATCTATTGGCGACAGACCCCGAAGAGTACCGCAAAGAGATGGGGCGGCTGAAGGGGGCGGTGGATCTGTCCGTAGATCTGGCGCAAAGCGCTGAGCCGCCGGCGATAAATACTACTGGCGGAGGCGTACCGGACGAATGGGAGGCCGTCAAGCCGTTGCTGGTGGAGCGGCTAGAAGAGTTGGTAGCCTATGCCCGCAGCAAGGGTGTGGTGGTGGCGGTTGAGCCCCACGTAGGCTCGGCCCTGGATACGCCGCAGCGGGTGATGGAGTTGTTAAGGCTGGTGGATTCCCCCTATTTGAAGATCAATTTCGATATCAGCCACTTCGATGTGCTGGGCATTCCCACCGAGGTAAGTGTGGCGGCTTTGGCGCCCTATGCGGTCCATACGCATGTCAAGGATCAAAGGGGCCGGTATCCCGATCATGAATTTCTGATCCCCGGTGAGGGGGATTTCGACTACGTCAGGTATCTGCGGGCGATGGAGCTTCACGGTTACAACCGGTTTATCACCGTGGAGATCAGTATGATGGTGGTAGGCCGTCCGGGCTACGATCCCCTGGCAGCGGCTACGCTATCCTACCAGACGCTGTCCGAGGCATTCAGGCTGGCTGGGATTACCCGTTCTTGAGGTTCGGGGAGTAGTCACCTTGCAAAAATGGCTACAGCTATTCTTTGACTCTTAACCATAAAGGAGATCCGATGGACCCGAAACTAGAATTGATTGCCAATTATGAATGTGGCACGGGCGAAAATCCACTGTGGCACCCCGTTGAAAAACGCCTCTACTGGGTAGATATCCCAAATGGTCGCCTATTTCGTTATGATCCAGCTACGGGGAAGCATGAGAATTTCTACACTGGCGATGTTATCGGTGGTTTTACGTTTCAAGCGGATGGTGGCTTGCTGCTGTTTATGGCCCACGGAGGCGTCAAATTGTGGCATGATGGCAAATTAACAGATGTCATTTCCCACATGGAGCACGAAGAAGGCAGCCGCTTCAACGATGTGATTGCCGATCCAGAGGGGCGGGTCTTCTGCGGCACGATGCCCTTCGAACAGCGCATGGGTTCTCTTTACCGATTGGATACCGACGGCTCGATCCATCACATAATGGGGGATGTTTCCATCTCTAACGGTATGGGCTTTACCCTCGACCGTAAGCAGATGTACTATACAGATTCTCGCAAGCACGTGATTTATATTTTCGATGTCGACCAGGCCACCGGGGAGTTGAGCAATCAGCGGGATTTTGTGCGCACCGATCCAAATGAAGGGGTGCCTGACGGGATGACGGTGGATGCCGAGGGTTATGTATGGTCAGCGCGCTGGGATGGATATTGCCTGGTGCGCTATACCCCGGAAGGGAAAGAGGAACAGCGCATCAATTTCCCCACGAAGAAGGTTTCCAGCGTGATATTCGGCGGCAAAGATTATACCGATATGTATGTGACGACTGCTGGTGGGTATGACAAAGCTGAGAACGGGGAAACTGCCGGTGCCCTCTACCGTGTCAATGTAGGCATTCGCGGCTTGCCGGAGTTCTATTCTAAGGTCCGGGTCAACGCCTGAAATCTGTCACTACAGATGAGACCCCTGTCCTTGGACAGGGGTCTCATTACCCCGATTACCAATCGTGTACGCTGCCATCCGCGCGGCGCACCGTTGGCAGATAGGCCCGCTGGTAAGGGTAGCGGGCCGCTGCCACTTCGTCCACATCTGTCCCTAAACCTGGCTTATCTGTGACCCATAGATATCCGTCCTTAAAGACCGGGCCGCCGGTAATCACCTCCTGCGTGATTTCAGGGAAAAAGACCATCTCCTGCACGCCAAAATTGGTAATGGAAGTATCGAGATGTACATTAGCGGCATGGGTGATGGGCGCGATATCTCCTGGACCGTGCCAGGCTGTCTGTACCTGATAGCTTTCGGCAATAGCAGCGATTTTGCGTGCCTCGGTCAGGCCGCCTATATGCCCCAAGTCGCAGCGGATAAAGTCGATCAGTTGCTCGGTAATCAGGGGCAAGGCTTCCCAGCGCGAATGGAACAGCTCCCCCATCGCAATGGGCGTGGTTGTATGCTGGCGGATAAGACGAAAACTCTCTTTATGTTCAGGGCGCAAAGGATCTTCCAGGAAAAAGAGATGAAACGGCTCTACCTCACGGGCCAGCCGGGCAGCCTGGATAGGATTTAACCGCTCGTGGACATCGTGGAGCAGCTCTATCTCTTCGCCCAAGCGGGAGCGCAGGTGTTCCAACAGGCGGGGAACGGTTCGCAGGTAGGCGCCGGGTTCCCAACGCTCTACCTGGGGAAGCGCCCCTCCCTCTCCCCAAGTCGCTGCGGCGGCTTCCTGGGCGCCGCCCACGCCATAGGTGCCTACGTTGCCTGGAATCGCTACCTGAACTCTGATGACCTTAAAGCCCTTTTCTTGGGCAGCCCGGACATGCTCTTCCACTTCTTGAAAATCTTGCCCGCCGCAGTGGGTATAGGCCAGGGCGCCTTCCCGTGTCTTCCCTCCCAGGAGGGAGTAGAGTGGGAGCCCGGCGCGTTTTCCTTTAATATCCCATAGCGCCAGGTCCACTCCCGCCAGGGCTGTCATTAATACCGGCCCGCCGCGCCAATAGGTGCCGCGGAATAAATATTGCCAAATGTCTTCGATGCGATCCGGGTCCCGGCCGATAAGCAACGGCCCGATATGCTTTTCCAGCGCACTGGCGACGGCCAATTCACGCCCGTTGAGGGTGGCATCGCCCCAGCCATAGAGATCAGGCTCGTCGGTCTCGATTTTGACCAGTACGTAGTTGCGTCCCGGGCTGGTGACAATGATTTTTACATTCGTGATTTGCATGTTAGCTCCCTGGGATTTTTGGCGGTTGTCTATTCTTACTCCCTGTCTAGCATAGTAATAACCGCCTTCATAAAGCCCAGGGCGAAGGCTTTGCCGGCGTGCCAGGGGGCATCGCAGCTCATAGAGGGAGTATGGTCAGGGATGAGCACGCCATCGAAATTGTTCTTTTTCAAGATGCGTAGAGCTTCGATCATATCTACGTCCCCTTCGTCTACAAAGACCTCGTGATAATGTGGTACTTTGCCCTGAACATTGCGGAAGTGGACATAACATATGCGCCCCGTCTTGCTGTAACGATCAATCACATCATAGATATCTCCGTTGCCGGTGCCGAAGGCCGGGCTCATCTCGGAGAGCGTGCCAATGCAGAATTCCATGCCGTTATAGTAGCTGGGTTTAATATCCAACACGCGCTGGTAGTGCTCCGGCTGGTAGACCAGGCGGGGTGTGCCTCGTAAAGTAGGCATGGGGGGATCATCGGGGTGTAAGGCCAGACGCACGCCAGCTTCCTCGGCGACAGGTACAATGGTATCCAGGAAATAAGCGAACCTCTGCCACAATTCCTCCTGGCTAAAGGGGGGAATGGTGCCATTTTTGCCCTCGGGGTCAAAGATTTCATCGTCGTAGACCATATTCCAAACCATGCCTTTGGGGATAGGCGGTTCCGCGGGAGCATCGAAGCCCACAGATTCGGCCCCACCCCTGGCGAAAGGACCGCTGTTCCGCCCCCAGACCCCGGCTATGCTGAAGTTATATCCCATGACCGGGATGCCTACCCTGCCCATGGTATGCAGCAGGTTTTTGATGAATTCGAGCTGCACCTCTTTCTGGGGGCCATCCAGCAAAACGTCGTACCAGTGGGCGGGCTCAAAGTTCTCAATGGCCGCCAATTCCAAATCCGCATTATTGATAGACTGCTTCAGGTCGCGCAACCCTTCGTACGTCCAGACGGGGTCGGAGGGATCGGAATAACCAAAGCCATATTCCGCAGAGCCGGAGGTTTTTATGCGCTTCTCGCTGGTAAAGCGACCCGTCAGGTGCGCAACGATGTGGGTGGCACCGGCCTGACGGGCAAAGCGGAAGTTTTCTACCGTTAAGATGTTGCCATATAACCCAAGACCGAGTTTCATCATAGCCGTTCCTTTCTATCTATTACCAGGGCAAGTCATAGGTGGGTGTGTTTACAAACCTTTCCATCTCCAGCTCCAGGGTAATCTCGCTTGCCGGGGGGAGATGGACTTGTAGATACTTATCCATGACGGATACGGTACGGTGCATGGTTTCCACCCCTGGGGCTGCATAGCTGCCGATGGATCCTGGGTAACCACTGGTGCGTGCGGCGTAATGTACCGTGGTAATGCGGTGTTCAGCGAAAGCTCCTGCCTGAATAAGCACATCCCGCGATTGGAAGGGGTTCAGATTGACCAGATGCAGGGTCGTGCTTTCCGGTTGTAACTTCTCAATCAAGGCGGCGACATCCGGCGGTAACCCCGGCCTTTGGCGCTGGGGGTCGAAATAGCGTACTCTGGTTACCAGTAACCCGCCGTTGTAGATGATCTGAGGCGCGCCCAGGGTCAGTTGGACCAGGGCTTCGGTAGAAACAGGGTTGAGGTTTTGCCAATGGTGGATGCTGACTTTGGTCAGGTCGGCGTCGTCCAGCCGGATTTGTTCCAACCGGCGGCATACCATGCCGTAGGTGGCGCTTAGAATGGCTTCGGGGTAGCCGGGATTGTTACCCGCCAGGAAGCGTAGCCAGGGTTGTTCATGGCCGCTCTCTTCTTTGGTACGGAAGGGCAGTACCAGGCGCCAATCGTAGCCGCTTCTTTGGCGAATCTCCTCGATCCGCTGCCAATCGGCCGGGGCCGTGGAGAGATTCCAGATGGCGGTGGGAAAGATAGGGGATACCGGTTGGTAATCGAACCAGCCGTGGTCGCTGTAACGATAGGGCATCACCAGAGTCTCGTGAGATGCGTTTAAGGTTGAGAGCTGGCCGATCCAGTGATGTTCCAGGCTCATCTGCAGGGTACGCACATCGCGGATTTCTGCCAGTTGCAGCAAGGTGTCTAATTGAGTGCGGGGTAGCTCCAGGTAGCGCGGATCTTTGCTCACCAGGTAAGCACTGGTAGCCGCCACCAGTGCTGCCATTTCGATGTTGTAAAAGCCATGTGGCCACGTCCAACCGTATAGCCCGCCGTACCATTTGCCATCCAGGTACTCTCCCACCTGGCCGGAAAGGCCGGTGTTATCGGGTAATAAGCCGCCGTTCTGCCGGGCGCGCTCACTCCAGGCGTCCACATACCTCAAAATCCATTGGCGGTATTTTTGCTCCCCGGTCAGCAGAAAGGCGTTGGCTACCAGGCTGGTGACAGTCAGGTTGGCGACCACATCCCCCTGCCCCATGCGTGATTGCATGGCGGCGCCCATGCGCCGGGCCAGTTCAGGATCTTTCAGATCTTCGTACCGGTCTATGCCCGGGATATCGTGGAAGGGTAGCCCGTAAGGAGCCATACCCGCACGCCACTCGTAGGCGTAAGGGGGCGGCTCATCGGCAAAGCCGGGACGAGGACCACCGCTGCCGTTATGGGGAGCTCGAATAATTTCGAGCAGGGTGTCATAATTAGGCGCCTCAGGATCTTCATTCAGGTAGAAGCCGGCAAAACGGCGCGCCTGGCGGATCATCTCGGGGTTCGCGGGATTGGCCAGGCAGAGAAAGTAGAAATAGATGTAACTCTCCCCTTGGTGGAACTGGTCGTAGCCCCGTTCGTACTCCTTGTAAACCAGGCCCAGTTGAGTTAACTGGCGGGTGGTGGCTTCCCACTGGCGTAGGGAAAGGGGCAGCAGATGGTCGCCGCCCCCCAGTAGATAGAGTAGAGGCCAATTATAGAAGCTCTCATAAAAATCATCTGCCCCGTCACGCTGCTGAGTAACCTCAGCGACTATCCTATCTGCCCAGATTAATGTCCCATCCTGCCGGGTATATTTGTCCAGGAAGGGATAGACCGCCTGGTCCATGATTTCCAGCAGCCGCCGTTCCAGCACCGCCCAGGCTGGCGGCGCCAGGCAAGGTACGGAAGCCTCAATCGTGGTTGGCATGTGGCTCCGGCCTAATTCCTACCCGCTGGTGCCGGTGCTTTTTCTTCCAACAAGCCTGCGGCGCGCAAATCCACCCACAACTGGGAGGGGATGGGGAAGGAGAGCGCCTGGATATTAGCTGCCACTTCGGCGGCGCTTTCAGCCCCTATAACGATGCTGGTGACCGCCGGGTGGACGCGGGCGAACTGGATGGCTGCTACATTGAGAGGGACGCCATGGAGGTTGCAGACGGCCTCGATACGTTTTACTCGCTCCAGAATGGCCGGGGGAGGATCTTGATAGTTATATTGAGCGCCCGGCCGTGGGCCACGGGCCAGGATGCCACTGTTATACACCCCGCCCAGGAAGATACCAATGCCTTTCTCCTGGCACAATTTTAACATATCCAGGCTAGTCTGTTCGAGCAGCGAATAGCGGCCGGCCAGCAGGAAGCAGTTGAAATCGGCGTTGCGGGCGAAGTCGGCTAACATCTGCCATTGATTCATTCCTGAGCCGACGGCCTTGATGACGCCCTGGCTGCGCAAATCGGCCAGGGTAGGGTAGGCCTCATCTAGAGCCTGGCGGTAATGGTTATCGGGGTCGTGGATATGTAGGATGTCGATGCGGTCTAGTCGCAAGCGCTTCAGGCTATCCTCTATACTCTGCAGTACGCCATCGCGGGAGAAATTGTAAACTATTTCTCCTTCGGGCGTAATCAGGCGCCCAACTTTGGTAGCCAGGACATAGCTGTCGCGCGGGATGCCAGCCAGGGCAATGCCGATACGGCGCTCGCTTTCTCCACCGCCGTAGAGGGGTGCGGTATCAATAAAGCGCACCCCGTGGTCCAGCGCATAGTGGATGATATCTACGCCGGTTTTGGTGTCGATGACCCGATCGATCTTGCCCAGGGGAGCCGCTCCCAGCCCCATACTGGTAACCTGGAGGCCTGTTTGCCCCACAGGTTTGAGGGAAATGGTCTCTGTCATAGTTTCATACCTCCCGTAATTAACATTACACTGCTCTTTATTTCAAGAATATTTCTACTACCGGCACCACCACATCCGGCTTCTGCAACGGCAGTTCCAGGGTGATCAATCCGGCAGGCAGGGCTTCAGACATGCTGGTGTGGGAAACGGTGTCGTCGGAACGCTTAAAGGGCACCTCACTGCCATCGTTGAGGAGCTGGGCGTACTCAATACGATCCGCCAGCCCTTCCAGGTGGATGCGGCGGAAAGGCCAGTTGAAAATATGCAAGTAAAGCCGGTTGCCATTTTGGGTGTAGCGGCAGTCTGGTGGGGCCGGGAAAGGACTTTGGGTGCAGCCATAGATAGAACGCGCATGCAGGTGTATCCAATCCCGGTAGACGTACAGGGCATTGAGCGCGCGCTGGTCAAAGGTGCCGCGGGCGGTAGGTCCCACGTTCATTAGCAGGTTCCCGCCGCAAGAGACTGAGTTAACCAGCATCTGGATCAATTGTGCCGGGCTCTTCCAACTGGCTTCATCCCGGTGGTAACCCCAGGAACCGCTAAACGTCTGGCAGGCTTCCCAGACGACGGGCTGGCCGTTCACATGAAACCAGGAGCGAGGTTGGTACTGCTCTGGGGTATGGACATCGGCCATTTCAGGCGGCAGATCAAGCCGGTTATCCACCATGATGTGGGGCTGCAACTCGCGCACCATTTTTAGTAGTTTTTCGCTCTGCCAGTCTTCTCGCCCTTTGCCGGGCATCCCGTGCCACTCCCGATGGGGATATGAGAAATCAAACCACATAATGTCGACCTGCCCGTACTCCGTCAGAAGTTCCCGGGTTTGGCCGTGGAGATATTCAGTATATTTGCGTATGTCTCGTGTCTTGTTGGTTTCCAGGGCATCAGGATGGTTGCGCTGAGGGTGGACAGCGTCTATGGGAAATTCCGGGTGGTGCCAGTCGATAAGAGAATGGTAGAAGCCAATCCGCAGTCCTTCGGCGCGGAAAGCTTCTACCAGCGGCCAAAGCAGATCCTTGCCATATGGGGTTTGGGTAGCTTTATAGTTGGTGAACTTGCTATCCCACAAGCAGAAACCCTCGTGGTGCTTGGTGGTGATCACCATATACTTCATCCCGGCCTCGCGCGCAGTTCTGGCCCAGGCTTTAGG
>SHYO01000104.1 GCA_009692745.1 Chloroflexota bacterium | reverse complement strand
TTGGCTGTGCCAAAGGTCTTGCAGCACTGCGGGAGGCCCTGCAGGATGTGCAGCGCACTCAACAAGCCGGCTGTCGTATGAACAAACGCAAAAAGCATCCCAACACCTATCAGTTATTATTCGACTCTTCTTAGCTTGATGCGTATGGGCGGCCGTCCGTCCGCCCCTACGGCATATCAAACCTGCACGACCCGCACACCCGCACGTGCGATTTTTAACGTGACATATGACAGGCGGCGCCGTTCTCATTATAATACCTTCTGCCGTATCGACTCGACAGGAATCGAACTATGCAACTGCGCCAACTGTTGTCCCACTTTCCCGCTTATGCTACCACCGGCGCCCTCGATGTGGAGGTTTCCGGCGTGACCGACGATTCGCGCCGGGTGCGGCCCGGCGCCGTTTTTGTCGCCATCCAGGGACAGGAGAGCGACGGGAGTAAATACATCCCCCAGGCCCTGGCGGCCGGGGCAGTAGCCGTGGTCGCCGAAGTCCAGACAGCCCCCCACCCGGCAGCCCCGGCCTGGATTGTGGCACCCAACGCGCGCCTGACCCTGGCGGAGCTGAGCGCCGCGTGGCAGGGCTTCCCCGGCCGGGCGCTGCGGGTCATCGGCGTGACGGGCACGGATGGCAAGACCAGCACCAGCACCTTGATCCGCAGTATCCTGGCGGCCGCCGGGCAGCCGGTGGGGTTGGTAAGCACCGTGGCGGCCTATATCGGCGCGGAAACCCTGGACACCGGCTTCCACGTCACCACTCCCGGCGCGCCCGAAATCCAACACTTTCTGCGCCAGATGGTGGATGCCGGCATGGCGTATGCCGTGCTGGAAGTGACTTCCCACGGCCTGGCCCAATACCGCGCCGACGGCTGCGAGTTCGACGTGGCGGCTGTGACCAATGTCACCCACGAGCACATGGACTATCACAAAACGTACGCCGCGTATTTGGCCGCCAAAGGGCGCCTCTTCCAGATGTTGGGGACGAGCTGGCGCAAAGGGGGCGTGCCGAAGATCGCGGTGTTAAACCGCGACGACCAGAGCTATGCCGCCTTGCGCCCCCTGGCCGCGGGCGCCGATCAGATCTTGACCTACTCCCGCCAGCCGGGGGCCGATGTGTGGCCGCAAGAGGTACACAGCACGCCGCAAGGGACTGCGCTGGAGGTGATCACCCCGGCCGGGCCGGTCAGCCTGGCGTCGCCGCTGGTGGGCAATTTCCAGGTGAACAATATCCTGGCGGCTACCACCGTAGCCATCAGCCAGTATATCCCGTTGGCCGCCATTCAGGCCGGGATTGCCGCCGTGCGTACTATCCCCGGCCGGATGGAAGCCCTCGACCTGGGGCAACCCTTCGCGGCCTACGTGGATTTTGCCCATACCCCCAATGCCCTGGAGCAGTGCCTATGCACCGTGCGCTCGCTGGCTACGGGCAAAATCTTGGTGGTTTTCGGCTGCGCCGGTCTGCGCGACCGGGAGAAGCGCCCAATGATGGGCCGCACAGCAGCACGGCTGGCCGATTTCACCATCATCACCGCCGAGGACCCGCGCACGGAACCGCTGGATGGCATCATGGCCGAAGTGGCCGCTGGCTGTGAATCCGCCGGCGCCGAGGAGGAGCGGGACTTCATCCGCATTCCCGACCGGGCCGCCGCCATACAAGCGGCAGTCGACCGGGCCCAACCCGACGACCTGGTGGTGATTACCGGCAAAGGGCACGAGCAGAGCATGTGCTTCGGCACGACCGAATACCCGTGGAGCGACCACGTCGCGCTGCGCCAGGCCATCCTGCACCGTTTCCCCGACCTGTCCGACAAATAGTCATGGTTCAGAATGACCGGCGGCGAAGTTGACGGGAACCCTCCGCCCGGCTACACTTTCTTCCATGTTTATTTTTTCACTGGTGGATAGATATTTTGCCCTACACACTTATAAAAACCAGCTTTAATTTCCTTATTGCCCGCACCCGGACTTATGAAAACCTCACCCGAGAAATGATCGCTCTGCCCACCAAAGGTAAGCTGCATGCTCGGAAATGAAGTGGATTACAGCCGCAAATGGTACGTCATGGCCGCGGTCGCCATGGGTATCTTTCTCTCGACGATTGACAGCAGTATCGTAAATGTAGCTTTACCAACGCTGGTTAACGATCTGCACGCCCCATTTGCCCTGGTGCAATGGGTGTGGTACTGGCCTATCTGTTGGGCCTGGCTACGTTGATGCTGAGCATCGGCCGGCTGGCCGATATTCGCGGCAAGAAACAGATCTATGCTACGGGCTTCGTGATCTTCACCATCGGCTCGGTGCTCTGCGGGTTATCGCCCAATATTTACTGGCTGATCTTCTTCCGCATCGTGCAGTCCGTAGGGGCGGCCATGGTGCTGGCGCTGGGGACAGCCATTGTGACGGAAGCTTTTCCGCTCACCGAGCGGGGCAAAGCCCTGGGTTTCGCCGGTTCGGTGATCTCCATAGGCATCGTGCTGGGGCCGACCCTGGGTGGGTTGCTGATCGATGCCCTCTCCTGGCACTGGATCTTCTTTGTCAACCTGCCGGTGGGCATCCTCGGCACCTGGATGGTGCTGCGTTTCGTGCCGGACATTAAGCCGGCGGGAGGGCAGCGCTTCGACTTCGCCGGGGCGATTACCCTCTTTTTCAGCCTGGTGGCCTTTCTGTTTACCCTGACCCTGGGACAGGAGTGGGGCTTTACCGATCTCCGCATCTTGCTCCTCTTCCTGGCCGGGATAGTGCTGTTGGTTGTTTTCCTTGGGATCGAACGCCGTACGGCCCAGCCGATGATCGACCTGGAACTCTTCCGCAACAGCCTGTTCAGTATCAACCTTTTCACAGGCTTCCTGGCATTTATTGCGATTGCCGGGACGGTGCTGCTCTTACCCTTTTACCTGGAGAATGTGCTGGGCTATGGCCCACGCACTGTCGGCATATTACTGGCCATCGTGCCCATCGGCTTAGGCGTGCTGGCGCCCATCTCCGGCCTGCTTTCCGACCGCTTTGGCACCCGGCCGATTAGTATCATGGGCCTGCTAGTGCTCCTCTTGGGCTACTATCTGATGAGCACCTTGACGACTACGACCAGCGCCGTGGGCTATTTGTTGCTGAATCTGCCCCTGGGGCTGGGCATGGGCATCTTCCAATCTCCCAACAACAGCGCCGTCATGGGGGCTGCACCGCGCGAGCGGCTGGGCGTGGCCTCCGGTATGCTGGCTCTCACGCGCACCCTGGGCCAGACAACCGGCGTAGCTGTGATGGGAGCGATTTGGGCGGCGCGGGTGGTGGCCTATGCCGGGGGGAATGTGCCGGGCGGCGCCACCGCTGCCCCGGCAGCCAGCCAGGTGGCCGGGCTGCATGACACCTTCCTGGGTATCACCGGGCTGATCGCCATCGCCTCGGTAGCGGCCATATGGGGATTGACCCAGGCGCGGCGGCGGCGGATAGAGCGGGCGGCCTGACGCGCCACGATACTATCCGCACACGACACCCTGAAGAAACCAAACCCACAGATGTACACTTCCTGGAGGAATAATGACGGAGAAAAGATTGCTGGCCCTGTTTGCCCATCCTGATGACGAGGCCTTCGGTTCTGGCGGCACCCTGGCGGCCTATGGCGCCCAGGGCGTATACCAGGCCCTGGTCTGCACCACCCGCGGCGAGGTGGGAGAGATCTCCGACCCCAGCCTGGCGACCGCGGAAACCCTGGGCGCCGTGCGCGAGGGGGAGCTGCGCTGCGCCGCCCAGGCGCTGCACATCGCCGAGGTGATCTTGCTGGACTACCGCGACTCGGGAATGGCCGGCACAGAACAAAACGGCGACCACCGGGCCTATATCAATGCGCCCGCTGAAGAGGTAGTCTCCCGGTTGGTGGGCATCATGCGCCGCGTGCGACCGCAGGTAGTGCTGACCTTTGAGCCCTTCGGCGGGTACGGCCATCCCGACCATATCGCCATCCACACCCATACCGTCGCCGCCTTCCATGCGGCCGGTGACCCGCAAAAGTATCCCGACCAGGGCGCGCCCTGGCAGCCGGCGCGCCTCTTCTACCCCTTGATCCGGCGCTCCACCTTTATAAAGATGCGCGACAGGCTGGCGCAGATGGGGATAGATACCAGCGATATGAACCGGTTTGATGAGATGCCGGAACGCTGGCCCGAGGATAAGATCACGGTGCTGATGGATGTCAGGGATACGGTCGATAATAAAGTGGCCGCCCTGCAGTGCCACCGCACCCAGTTTGGCGCTAATAATCTGTTTCGCCGCGTGCCGGAGGAGATGATGAAGGAGATAATGAGCCAGGAGGTCTTTTACCTGGCGTGGCCTGAAACGCTGCCTGGCCAAATGTTGGGAGATTTATTCGCGGGATTATAGTATTAGTCTGCCAACGAGATATGAAAGGATCGGGAGGAAGCCATGTGCCGCAGCATCAAAAAACTACGCCTACCGGACGGGCCTGCCACCGACGCGGAAATCCGCGAGGCGGCGCTACAGTACGTGCGCAAGATTAGCGGGTATCGCGCCCCGTCGCGGGCCAAGCAGGAGGCCTTTGAGCAAGCCGTGACGGAAGTGGCTACGTCGACCCGCGCCTTGTTAGAGATGTTGGCCACCAAGTAAAAGATCGCATGTCTTAACCATTTTCTTACCATTCTCTCACTTTTACCCCTTCCCTTTGTGCTCATTAGCACATATAATAGTTACAGTGATTGCAATAATAGTTAATTAAGATGTTTGTGTAGTCAGTCCATTGTTGGGAGCCTGTCGCCAGGCCTCCTGGAAAACTTTAAGTAGGGTCCGATAAAGGCAAACTCGTCGAAAGGCGAGGACGCAAAGCCACGGGTCTAACGCTTCTGGGTTGCTCTCTTTCCCAGAGTTATGATAGCCGGGCCGCCGAAGACCGACCAGCAAGCGCGAAGTCGGTTTGAGCCAAACCGATTTCGCGCTTGTGCTTTTTCGGACCCAGGAGGAACATCATGCAGAAAAATGTCGCCGCTATCCTTTTCGCCAGCCTTTTGTGTGCCGTCCTGCTACTGTCCGCCGCCAGCACCTACGCCTCCCCTGCGGATAACAAAGCCAATGCCGAGGCCCCAGCCGTGCCGGGCCAAATCATCGTCAAGTTCAAACCCGGCCAAAACAAGCCCCAACAACTGCAGATGCACGCCAGCCTCGGCGCCACCTTGAAGGTAGAGCTGCCCCAGGCCGGTTTGCAAGTCGTCAGCCTGCCGGTTGACCAGGTGGCCAATGCCCTGGCTGCTTACCGCAACAACCCCACCGTCACCTACGCCGAACCCGACTATCTGGCCCAGGGCGCCTTCACCCCCAACGATCCCAACTACACCACGAGCCAATACGCGCCGCAGAAGATCCAGGCTGACCTGGCCTGGGACTTGTCCACCGGCAGCGCCACTGTCGTCGTTGCGGTGGTCGATTCCGGCGCCGACTTCAACCACCCCGATCTGCAGGGCAAACTGATCGCCGGCTGGGATTTCGTCAACAACGACGCCGATCCTGCCGATGATAACGGCCACGGCAGCCACATCTCCGGTATCATCGCCGCCGCGACCAACAACAGCCAGGGGATAGCCGGTATCGGCTTTAACACCCGGGTGCTAGAGATCAAGGTGCTCGACCAGTACAACAGCGGCTCCTACAGCAACATCGCCCAGGGCATCATCTACGCCGCCGATCACGGCGCCAAAATCATCAACCTGAGCCTGGGTGGCAGCACCGCCTCGCAGGCGCTGCAAGACGCGGTTGACTACGCCTGGAACCAGGGGGCGCTGGTCATCGCGGCGGCCGGCAACAGCGCTTCGGCCAATGCCTTCTACCCCGCCGCTTATGCCAACGCCCTGGCAGTCTCGGCCACTGATCCGAATGACAACCGCTGGAGTATGTCTAACTATGCCAGCTACGTCTCCGTGTCGGCGCCCGGCTCTAACGTCTACAGCACCTACCTGAGCAGCAGCGCGGCCTACCAATCTCTCAGCGGCACGTCCCAATCGGCTGCGGTGGTGAGTGGGGTAGCGGCCCTGGTGCTGGCGCAGAATGGTTCGCGCAGCAACAGCCAGATCCGCTCCCTGATTGAGAGCAGCGCCGATGACATCGGGCCGGCAGGGCGCGATCCGTACTACGGATTTGGGCGGGTGAACGCCTATCGTGCCTTGACTACGATAGTAACGACCGCGCAGCCGACTGCCACCGCTGTGCCGCCGACTGCCACCGCTGTGCCGCCGACCGCCACGCCGGTGCCGCCCACGCCTAGCCCATCCACTAACGCCAACTCGATGCATGTGAGCGACCTGGATCGTACCAGCTTCTACACCAACAACAACTGGAAGGGCACCGTAACCATCACCGTCCTGAACGGTAGTAACAGCCCGGTAGCCAGTGCGAATGTGAGCGGCACCTGGCGGGGTGGGATCAGTTCTTCCGGTACTTGCACCACAGACAGCAGCGGCAAGTGTAGCCTGACCACCGGTAACATCGGTACCAACAAAACCTACGTAATCTTCACCGTCACCAACGTGACCAAGAGTTCCTTCAGTTACCAGTCCTCGGCCAACAGCGATCCCGACGGGGATAGTAACGGTACTGCAATTACGATCCTTAGACCGTAGATAGATCAAGAAGAAAGGGGCGATGGAATCCATCGCCCCTTTCTTTGTCCCGCCGCAAGTTTATCAGGGTGGCGCACGGGCGCGGTGACCGCATGGCTACTGGTTACTCAATCTTCCGCGAAGAACCTTATGATCTCCGGCTTAGTCACTTTGCCCATGACATTGCACGGCAGGGCCGCCATCACCTGCAGGCGGGAAGGCATCTTATAGGGGGCAATGCGCTCCCTGGCCCAGGCGCGCAGCTCGGCCAGGGATAGGGTGTGCCCCGGCTGCAGCACCACGGCGGCGCACACCCGCTCGCCCCACTCCGCATCAGCCACGCCCACCACAGCACATTCACCGATAGCGGGGTGGGTGCGGAGCGTCTCTTCGATCTCCAGGGCGGAGATTTTATACCCGCCGGATTTGATGATATCGACGGAATTGCGCCCCAGGATGCGGTAATAGCCATCCTCCAGCACTGCCACATCTCCGCTGCGGAACCAGCCGTCGTGGAAGGCGCGGGCCGTAGCTTCCGGCCGGCCCCAATATTCCAGAAAGACATTCTCCCCTTGCACCTCGATCTCACCCGCCTGACCGGTAGCGCGAATTTCCTTCCCGGTCTCGTCCACCAAACGGATTGTCACTCCCGGCAGAGGCTGCCCCACCATACCGGGGCGGCGCTCGCCGTGCAGCGGGTTGGATAGACCCATGCTGATTTCGGTCATGCCGTACCGCTCCAGCAGGGTATGGCCGCTGATGGCGCGCCACTTTTCGAAGACGCTCACCGGCAGCGCGGCAGATCCCGACACCATCAGGCGCATTTTGGCACAGGCGCGAGACATCTGGACCTGCCCGGCCGGGGTGGCCCCTTCCCAGGCAGCGATCAGGCGGGTGTAGATGGTGGGCACGGCCATGAAGAGGGTTAAATCACTGGCGCTGAAGCGCTGCCAGACCTCCAGGGCGTCGAAGTGGGGCAACATCTCACAGACGGCCCCGGTCCACAGGGCGCAGGCCAGCACATTGATGATGCCGTGGGTATGGTGCAGCGGCAAGACGTGCAGGATATGGTCCTGCGACGTCCACTCCCAGGCGGTGATCAGTGCCTGGACCTGGGCGGTGATATTCCGGTGGGTGCTAACCACCCCTTTGGGCTTACTGGTGGTGCCGCTGGTGTAGAGGATCATGGCGCGCCGCTCGCTCTCGACAGCCGGCAGCGCCTGGACCGGTGCGCGCCACAGGTCGGACGCCAGCGCAAAGCGCAGCCCCGGCCGGCCCAGCAGGGGCTGCAGCTTGCCGGCAAATTCGGCATCGGCTACCAGAATACCGGCCGCCGTATCCTCTAGCACATAGGCGAGCTCCGGCAAAGGGTGGGTGGTACAGAGGGGGACTGCTATGCCTCCCGCCAGCCAGATACCCCACTGCACCGCCACGTAGCCAAAGCCTGGCGGTAGCAGGAAGGCCACGCGGGCCTCGGCCAGGTCGCTCTGTCCCGCCAGCAGCCCGGCGGCCACGCGGCGCGCAGCACCTACCAGCTCGACGTAGGTATATTGCCCAGCGTCATCGATCAGCGCCAGCCGTTGATCGTGGGCCAGCGCGCGGGCGATCAACGGGATCGTGATGCCATCCACCATCTCTCTCTCCTATCCGTCTGTGGTGGTCGGGGATGGGCCGCCGGGATGGGCCGCCGTCGCTAGGGCATACCAGGCCGGGTGCTTAAAGGGCACCAAAGCCAGCACGACCGCGGGCGCATACAATTGCACCCGGTCGATGACGTTGCCCGTCAAAATGCCGATGGCGCCGTTCTCCTGCTTGGAATTGGAGCGGTTAAAGACGATGTCGTCTGCCTCGCCCAACTCCTTCCCCTGCCGGACCAGGGCCCCCACCCGGTCGGGTAAGAAGAAAGTTCCGGTGCGGGCCTGACCGGAGCGGTCCCCGGAGCATACCACCACCCAGGCGAAGGCCGCCAGCGCACCGGCCATCTCCGCCACACCCCCTTCGATACCCACCCAATAATCAGCGCCGGGCGCCCGGCCGGCAGCATTTTGCGCCCGGTTCCAGGCGCCTTGCAGGGTTTCGGCGTCGGACATGGGCTGGTAACTCACGCCGGAAGGCACGGCGACCATCTCCACGGTAAATTCCTCCCCCGGAAACATGCGCCGGAAGCCTTCCAGGGTGGCCTGTTCCTTGACGGGATTGGTGGAAGCCAGCACGATTTTTTGGGCCATAGTATGTTTCCTCAAGTACGGTGGTTTTGCGGATGGTTGTCCCGCTATGTTCAGGAGATGTCTGTTCAGGAGCAATCATCAGTAGATGGCACGAGTATATCTAAATTCACAGGATGGGTCAATTCTAGCTCTGTGGTACAATATGTATAAGAGTTGCACTGAGGTGAAATAGAAAGGAGACCTATGGCGACGGTAGAGGTGGATGGAGCTATACTCTATTATGAGACCTTCGGCCGGGGGCGGGCTACCCGCCTACCAGTAGTCCTGATCCACGGCGCTACGGGGACGGGGCGCTCGCACTGGCAGATGATAGCCCCGCTGCTGGCGCGGGATTACTATGTGATCGTGCCGGATTGCCGCGGTCATGGCCAAAGCACGAATCCGGAGCATAGCTACACCTTTAAACAGATGGCTGCCGATACTGCCGGGCTGGTACACGCCCTGGGATACCGGCGGGCGCATATCATCGGCCATAGCAACGGCGGGAACGTAGTCCTGGTCACCTTGATGGAGCATCCCGAGGTGGTGCAGACGGCGGTGCTGCAGGCCGCCAATGCCTATGTCAGCTCCGACCTGGTGGAGAGGGAGCCGGCGGTTTTGGACCCGGAGCGGGTGGCCCGCAAAGACCCGCGTTGGATGGAGGAGATGATTGCGCTGCACGGCCCCACGCACGGGCCAGACTATTGGCGGGATTTGCTGCGGCTGACGCTGGAAGAGACGATTGCGGAGCCCAATTACTCCCCGGAAGAGCTGGCGCAGGTGACCCGGCCCACCCTGGTCATCCAGGGGTCGGTGGACGGGGTGAATGCCCCGGCGCGCCATGCCCAGTTCATCGCGCGCCATATCCCCCTGGCAGAGCAGTGGCTGCCGGCAGGCATCGGCCACAATGTACACCAGGAGCTGCCCAGCCAGTGGGTGGAGAAGATCTGCGATTTCCTGGCCCGGCGCGGCAACGATGGCAATGAAGCCCTCTATCGCCTGGAACGCAGCCGGTACAGGGATGCGCGCGAAACGGTATTCAGTGTCCAGGCTGAGCCTGAGCCACAAGCTCCACCTGATCCGGTGGCTCAAGCGGACAAGACGGGCGCCCCCCCGCCCGATCAACCGGAGAGGACCGGCGCCGCTGCCACGGCCTGGCGCCTGGTGGGACAGGTGCTGCTGGCGGAGCAACACCAGGCGGCCCTGGAGGTGGTGCCCGGCCCGGTGGCAGAAGACACCATCAAGGTGCTGCTGGCAGCCGGTACACCGTGGGGGCTGGTACACTATAGCGTGGCTGATGTGCTGCGTGCGCCCCACAGCCTGGCGGAGCGGGTGACCCAGGCGCTGATGGGAGAGGCGGTGCGTGTTTTGCAAGAAGAGGAGGAATGGGCGCAAGTACGGCTGGAGCGCGACGGCTACCTGGGATGGATACGGTCCAATAACCTATACCTCTGCAGCCAGGAGGATGTGCAGTCCTACCAGGCGGCTAGCGATACCCTGGTGCTGGCCGAAGTGGCCCCAGCCTACGCGCATCTTACTGGCCGCAATGGCATCGATGCCGCCGGGAAGCTGCCCTTCGGCGTCCTGGCGCCCGCCGCGGAAGCGCGGGAGGGCATGGTAGCGCTGCGGCTACCGGATAGGCGTACCTGGTGGGTTGCCGAAGAGGATCTGCTGCCCCTCTCGCGCCGCCCGGCGCCGGACGCCGCCGGGATCGGCTATACCCTGGGGTTGTTGCAGCGTAGTATGGGGGCGCCCTATCTATGGGGCGGGCGCACGCCCTTCGGCTACGACTGTTCCGGCCTGGCCCAGAGTTTCTGGGGGTTTATGGGAGTGGCGCTGCCGCGCGATGCCGACCAGCAATTCCGGGCGGGGAGCGCGGTGGAGGGCGCTCCCCAGGCGGGGGATCTGATCTTCTTTGGCCATGCCGCGGCTGAGGATAGCGGGGCAGGGGAGGAGCGCTATGCCCACATCTCCCACGTGGCCATCTCCCTGGGCGGGGATCAGGTCATCCATGCCAACGGGCCGGCGTGGAGCGTCTCGATGAACAGCTTTAACCCGGACCATCCGCTCTACCGCGCCTGGCTGCCCGAGAACCTGGTGGGGGTGCGGCGGGTAAAGACAAATTCAACAGGTCTATCCTATCTATCCTGTTAAATTGTTTTTAAACGAACTGCCAGGTGTACAGGGTGCTCTGGCGCAGCGCGAATTGCAGGTGCAGCGCCTGTCCTGCCAGGGCAGATACATCGCGGCTGCCGCGCCAGGAGACCACCTGGTCGAGACCATCTGCCGCCAGCGGGTCACAATCCTCCAGACTGTAGCCGGGGAGGGGCGATCCGGCCCCATCTAGCAGGGCGACGCGGCTCTCACCTCTGGAGGCATCCAGGTTCAGGTGCAGCGCCTGGCCGCTGAAGGTTAGCGGGCCGGTTTGCAGCTTGCCGGGAAGCGCGTTGCCTTGCCAACCCACGTACCGGTCGCGGGGCAGCGTTGCCAGGCCGATGCCGCTGGTGATCTTCTCCGGGTTGCCCTCACCGTGGGTGCCACGCACCCCTATATAATAGAAGCGTACTGTATCGCCCACCACGACGGGGCGGTTGCCGGCATAGAGGCAGCCGGCGTCGAAGCTACCGGCCGATCCCAGGGGGATAAAAGGCTCGCGGACCGGCAACCGCTGCCATTTGAGACCGTCGGCGCTGTAAATCAGGTGAGATGCGATCGGACCGTCGTCCCAGCCCCGGCCATAGGGCGGCTGGCCGGTCTTGTTCACCAGGAAGACCCACAGCAGACCCAGATAAAAGCCATCCTGCGGCCAGACGTTCATCCCATAAAATTCGGTGCGCAGGCCGCCTTGGGATTGGGCCCAGGCGTTATCCGCGGCGTCGGGATCGAGAGTAGAGATGGATGGCTCAAAATGGACGCCATCGTCGCTTTCCGCCATACCGCAGCAGCGACGCGGCATATCCCAGCCGGGCTTGAGCTTATCGAGCTTATGGGAAGAGCGGTAGCGGCCGCGCTGCTCGTCGAAGATCACGCTATTGATATCCCCAATTCCCAGCACTTTTTCGCCCGTAGCATCAGGTTCGCTGCCGGCGGTAAACGTCTTTAGTGTACGTCCGGCCAGCACCGGGGCATCAGTCTTGGGCGTCCAATGAATGCCATCGGGGGAGAAGGCGATGTGGTGACCGTTTAGACTGTAGTCCTTGATGCGGTTACCGGTGGCGGCGTGGGCCGGGTTTTCCGGGCGGAACCAGGCAGGGGCGATCCAGAAGTAGAGTTTATAGCGCCGGGCGGGGTCGGTTTCGTGCGGCGCTCTTACCACCGAAGTGGCATTGGCATCCCAATACCCCGTCTGTAAGACGATATTGTTATCGGTGCGGCCGTTGAATTCGCAGACGCCCAGGGCGGGTTTCTGCCAATAGACGCCATCATCGGAGAAAGCGGTATAGACCATCACCCCGGCAGGGAAGCTCTCATACCACAACTGCCATTTACCGGTCTGCGGGTCGTAATCCACGCTGTTATTCATGGCGATGCTGACGCTTTCCCAGGGTTGGTTGGGGACCAGCACGGGGTTGCTCGGGTTTACCTGGGCGCGGGATTGCAGAATAGCCAGGTGCTCGGTCTCTGAGATCAATTTCTGACTGTTAAACCAGAATTGGCGCCGGTTGCTAATATGGGCGATATCCATCTGAGTTTCCTTTCGCGACGGGGGGGTTCTGTAAAGAGCAGTTTGTCGATCTGTTGACAGGGTAATAATGTGCCAGGCTGCGGCACGATTATACAACGGATTGGAAGATAGAGCACTTCCAGGATGGGGTTTACGATGCGGCGGCATCGACGCATAGAGTGAGCACAGAAAAATTCAACAGGATATAAGGATAGGCGCCCAACCGGGTTGGGCAAGGATCAGACAGGATTAATAAGGTTGAAAGGTTTACAGGTTCACAGGTTGGCAGGTTATGGTATGTTAACCTGCCAACCTGCCAACCCACGAATTAAACGGGTGGCCAGGGGATGTAATGGCCGCTGGCGGGGCGGGGGAAAACGCGGCGCTTGAGCAGATGGGCGATACGGCGCTTGAGCGCCTCGACTTCAGTTTCGTCCAGTAAGCTATGGATTTCCTGAGAGACCAGGCCGGTTTCCCACGGCTGCTCGACTTCGGCCAGCAGGCGGCGCAGGTCTTCCAGGATATCGGCAGGGATCGGAGCGCCGGCATAATCCCAGATGACAGTGCGCAGCTTGGGCTCCACACTAAAGGCCACGCCGTGGTCGATACACCACAGGTGGTCGGAGGCATCGCGCAGAATGTGGCCGGCCTTGCGGTCGCCGTTGTTAATCACCACGTCGAAAACGGCGATGCGTTGGATGGTGTCGATGAATTCCTCGCGGAAGGTGAAAAAGTGTTGTTCGGGATCGTTGGCGACGTAGAGCTGGACCGCGCCGATACCCTGCACGCCGCGCCGTAGCACGGTCGGTGGGACCAACTCCCAGCCCAGGCATTTGTTGACGATATAGGCCGAGACTTCGCGCTGGCACAAGGTACCCTCGGGAAAGTCCCACAGAGGGCGTTCGCCCCGGCGCGGCTTGTAGATCGCCAGGGCGTTGGCGCCAGCATGGCAGATGGTCACCAGTAAATTGTAATTGCTGCTCCAGGGCAACATACCGTGGGGCTGCATATCTCCGTTTTGCAGCAGATCCAGAACGCCGGCCGCATCCTGAGAGTGCGGAGCGTGGTTGAGCGGCCAAACTTGAATGTGATTTCCCGCTTCGTCCTGGAGATCTGCTGAGGTCATACCGTCAGAGCCTTATTGTGGCCATTCCGCTGCGGGCAGAAGTGACCGGCTGGATCGATAGGGCGGCCGCACAAAGGGCAAATCGGCCGGCCGGCGTTGACCGCTTCCATACCCTTATAGGCGAGGCTTTGCATCTGGCCGCGGGTGGCCCAGAGCCGCACCACGGCCGGTTGATCTTCGCTGCCCTCTTCCTGGAGCTCCTGCACCACCATGACGATCAGGTCCTGCCCCTCGTCATAGCCCAGACCCACCTGGCCGGCGCGAAAGCGCGGCTCGATAGGCTCCTCCAGCGTCATATCATCCCCCAACACCTTCTGTGGATCGGGCAGATCCGGATTCTTGCGACCCAGGTCCGTCAACATCTCATCTATGCTGCGAGCCAGGGCGCGAATTTGCTCCTTCTCGCATATCACGGACACGAGAGTCCGCCCCTGGCGGGCCTGCAGATAGAAAACACGGCGGCCGGGAGTGCCTACTGCGTCGACGGTGATTCGGCTGACCGGGTTCAGATCAAGTACATCGCGTGCCATAAGCGTTTCTTTCCTTAATTTATTGTGCCTGAGAAGGCACCGGCGAGATCGGTGGCGCCGCTGCACCATCGCCGGTGGCAGCAGCGCCGCTCTCTGCCGGAGTCTGCTCTTTGGGCGCCTCCGGTTTTTTGGTAAGATCAGGCCAACGGCCGGTATCGTTGACCCGCACAATATGTGGACCGAAGGATGATAATGAGATAATTGTAACCGAGGCCGGGGAGATTGCCAACCTCTGGAAGAGGTCCAGGTGAATGCCGGCATAATGGGCCACGGCCATACGAATCACATCGGAATGGGAGAAGGCGGCGATGGCATGGTCGGGGTGGCGGCGCGCCAGCTCTTCCAGTGTATTCACGATGCGGCTCTGCACGTTCCGCATCGCCTCCCCCTCGGGAAAGACCATACCATTGGGGTACATCTGCACCACGCGCCACAGATCTTCTTTACGCAGCTCTTCCAGCGTCCTGCCGGTCCACGTGCCGTAATCAACTTCGGCCAGGCCATCGCTAATATGCACCGGCAAGCCGCGGGTCTGGGCCAGGGATCTGGCGGTCTCCAGGCAACGCAGCATGGGGCTGGAGTAGATCACGTCCAGGTGCAATCCCTCCAGCCGGGCCGGCAGCTCTACCGCCTGCTGATACCCGGCTGCATTCAGGGTGACGCCTGTCAACCGGCCGGCCAACTTCTTGTCGGCCCAATCGGTGTGGGCATGGCGAATCAGTACCAGGGTAGCCAAAACGATACTCCTAATGAGGTGAAATGGTCAAAAATGAATAGTTTCAGAGCCCCTGGACAAGGAAATGATCCCGCCGGGGCCGGGCGCCTCCGGCATTCGTTGTAGGTTCAATTATAATCCCGTCTCGCGGAAATCCAAACTGCGAGGAATTGCGGAAAGACCCGAAAAATCAAACAGGATGTAAGGATAAGACAGGATGTAACTTTAAATTGCCTTCGGCCCCCGCTGCTCTATAACGATTTCACTCAGAGGTTTTCCCGCCGTGGCGGCAAAAGCGGCCTGGACTTCTTCGAGCGTAGCCGTGGAGCGTGCCGCCCGATCTTTTTCCTCCGGGCCGAGTTCGGCTAATAACCCGGCCGCGCGTAGGATCTCTGTAGCTCGCTCGCGCTCATTCTCCATGTTCATCGGGTACTCCTTTATCGCTTATCCCTAACTTTGATACGGTTCTCCAAATTGGGGCCAAGTGTATACTATGAAGGCGTTAGAATCTACTCTTTAATAAATGTTAATACTCGGTGATCCAACTCTTCAGCGGATTGATATTTCTCCCACCAAAATAAATTTTCTTGAGACTTTCCCTGTCTAATCATGTTTGCAAACTCTGAACATCCATATACAAGAAGTCTGAATTTCATTGCAGATAACAGTTGTTTAAGTTCTTGTCCTGTTGGATGGTAAAATTCGAGATATCCTCTCAATATTGCTTCAACTCTTTTAGGATCATGGGTAGATATAGGGCTCCAAGGAGCACCTTTATCTACTGTCATCAACAGAAATGCTAAATCAATAATAGGCGAACCAAGGCCAGCTCCTTCCCAATCTATATAGATAACCTGACCTTCAGGGGTAATAATTGCATTTCCTGAATGCGCATCGTTATGAATTAGTGTCTTGCGTAAATCTTCAATTAGGTCAAATGACTCTATTTCTTGGAGGAGCTGTTCATATCTCTTTTTTAGCTCACCTGGAACTTTATTTTGAAACTCTTCTAATTTCCCTTTTACCCAAGAAAGCTCATTTTTAGGTAGCATGCTTGCATTTGGAAGAGTTGCATCTGATACATCAAGTTTATGGAGTTTTCCAAGAGTCTGTCCAAGAAGATATAGTTCCTCTGGGGTTCCTTCTACTTCCTTTCCTTCTATAAAGGTTGTCAGAACAACTATTCGTTTGTCATCTATAAATGCTGGTTCATCATCTTTGTTCTTTATTATCCTTGCAGCAGGATAGTTATTTCTCTCTAGGAACTCTAAAATTTCGATGTCAGGAATAGTATCCCCATTTTTTTCTTGAAGATAGATCCTTAAGAGTAATGATTGTCCATTACTTATTACTTTGTAGATGATCTTTTCACTAAAGTTAGCTTCAATTTTTAACAATTCCGCATCTTTTATTGCATAATTGCTTGCGAGTAATTTTTGTATTTCGTCACTTTGCATAATTGGGTAGACCTTAATTATTCTTTTCTACATGAAGTATGTACCTATTTACCACCTCTTGGAGCAACGGCCGAGTAGAAGAACAAGTTAATCGCCTAAAGCTCCTCAAGCGTCAGATGTATGTAGGACATTCATCCCATAACCTGTTCATCTTGCATAAAGTCTACTGTGTTTTCCATCCAACCGGAAGCAAATAGCTCTGCCAAATCGTGGCGCTCCAAAACGCTACGGGCTGCAGGGATTTCCATAAGGCGTTGAATCCGTGTATCCGGGCTATCCTCTAAGCGATACGTCAGAGAGGCAAATTCACGACTCTCTTGGCTTAGCAAACTCAAGAGGAGAGGCGAATGGGTAGTAGCAAGGACCTGAATCTTCTTCTCTTTTACAGATTGCTCAAAGAGCTGTATTAACAAATGCAATCGCGTCGGGTGGATGCCGTTTTCTATTTCTTCAAAAAAGTAAAGGTGCGCTGACCTGGTCGTGAGCAGGGCCGCCAGCAAGCCTAAGAAGCGTAGGGTGCCGTCCGAGGCGCTCAGGGCAGAGATTTTCTGGCCGTTCCCTTCAACTAATGTCGCCAGGATTTTTCCATCCACACCGGATGGAAATTCAAGCTTTTTCGCATCCATCGGGGTCAGGGCCTGGAGCCAATCGACCAATATGGCTTTGCGCCCGCGAATTCGGCTAATATCATAGAGCACGGAAGAAAGATTCTCCCCCTGGTCTCCTAGAACGTCTTGCCCCGGCAAGGAAGGCTCGCGCATGGCGTCCGGGTCCAGGTCCAAAAAACGCATTGAGCTGAGGACAGAAACAGCACGCTCGGCGTTTTCTATTACCTCAGGAGATAGAGGTACCGAGTAAGATATAGGTGAAAATTTTAGTATTTGTGACAGGAAAGGTTGCGTCGTGGAGAAATAAATATTCGATAGAGACGCCATCTCCAAACCTTGAGGTTTTATCTCACTGTAGCGCCATTCGGGCTCGGGTTCTGGTGGTTTCTCAGACAAAGGGGAAACAAATCTGAATCCTTTGCTACCTGGAACCTTTAACCATTCAGCAGCTACGCGGGGTATCCCTAGTAAACTTCCTGTGTCAACCTCAATTCCATAGGTGAAACTTTGATTCTTTTTCTCCCCAACAGCCGTGAACATCACTTCCAAAGCAAACGTTTTCGCTCCCTGGAAGGCCACTTCGCGCGTCCCGCCGCGAATGCCGCGCCATACGCGTTCGCCGCCCTCGCCCCGTTTTTCGCCTAAGATTTCGGCCAGGGAATATCCCCGGCCAATGCCGTGGAGGAAGCGAAAGGCGTCCCGCAGGTTGCTCTTGCCGCTGGCATTGGCCCCCACCAGCACTGTCAGTGGCCCCATCGTTAGCTCGGCCTCTTTGAAGCTCTTAAACCGTTCTAACCGTAATTTGGTCAGCACACCGCCCCTCCTCTTTCTGTACCATATCCTCTATTCACGTGGCGCGCGACAAGTCAATCGCAGTACGCTTCTATTATAACACGGCATGCTCTCACGGCAATAGTAGTCAGGGCAATAGCATCTTAATGCATTTCCTGGTCGCATGTGCGCCCAATGCGAGCGAGACGCTCAATGGCACTAAGATTTGAACCTAAACAAGGGAGGGAGGTAAATCCTCCAGGTGAGTGCTATGATAGTAGCATATTCAATGCAAGGAGGAAAACATGAAAGCGACCGCTCAGCCCCAGGATCTCCCCTCTATCCAGCAAACCCTGCCCACCTTCCA
>SHYO01000103.1 GCA_009692745.1 Chloroflexota bacterium | reverse complement strand
CGAGAAGTCGCCCTTGGGCTGAGCAGTCGGTTTCCGAGTAGTCGATTTCATGGTATCCTCCTGGATTGGCAAGTAATACCATGAAAGTATACAACTGCAGAACGCACCTCCCGCGCTTGTCAAGGTTCAAATCTTAGTGCCATTAGGCATCCTGCCCGCATCGGTGGGCGAGCGAGACGCTCGCGCTCCCAGGACTATTCTGCTCGTGCAAAATTCGCTGTTGACATCCATACCGTATCCGGTTATAATGGGGCAGCTAAAGTCACAAAACGTTTGTGGATCCTGGTCTGGTAGCGAAACGCGCATTGGGTCCCACGCGGCAGCTGCCTGTGAACCCCGCCAGGTCCGAAAGGAAGCAACGGTAAGCGGATCCAGTTGGGTGACGTGGGGCAGCCTGATGGCAGCGGTCGCTATCAGACCCAGGTCCACAAACGACAAGGCTTTCTTTTGCGGTATTTGATTCAGGCATTTGATTCATATTTTTCTGGCAGCAAGCCAGTCCGCCCACTGGCTTTTGCTACAATTCGCATAGGCGAACACCTTTCAAGAATTACTTGTCCTACAGTTTATTTATGCCACAACGTAATAAAAATAGCTGCTATTTCGTACCATATAGCAAGTATATGTGGCGCGAGTAATCGATCTATTCTTGGTGGGAATACTCCGCTTAACATGCACTGCTTTGCTGTGCATGTTGTATGTATGACGGGGTCTTTAAGGGTGTTGCGGTTACGGAGAAACCAGAAGCTTGTCTATAGAGCAAAGTCTCTCTGCTTCGGATCAGACTGAGCTACTTCCCTTATCTTTTGCTCATCCTCATCTCTATCAGGGTGTGCTATCCCTCCTTGGTCTGCTGGGAGTTTTGGCAGCCATGGCCTTTGGTTACTGGGATACGCAGCATCCCGCGACGGTATTGATCAACGGCCAATCCTACGTCGTAAAAACTCACCAAACTACAGTGGGTGGTTTGCTCAATGAGTTAGGCTTGGAGTTGCACCCGGAAGATATCGTCCAGCCCGGCTGGGATGTTTCCCTGGATGTATCTAAACCTGTTTCTCTGGCAATTGCCAGGCAGGTCACCCTGGCCGCCGATGGTGAAGACGAAAGCTGGCTTACGCATAGTCTGACACCAGGGGGTATTCTGCGGGATCATGGCATCATCTTGAATCCCCACGATCAAGTTCTGGTGAATGGCCATTCCTGGCAACCTGAATCTCTTTTGGCTGCGCTGACCGTCACTCCCGATATAGCCAAGCTCAATAGCATCATTACCGGCCTGCATTTACAACCTCTCCACCTGGAAATCCTGCGCGCTATTCCCTTCCAGTTGAATGATGCCGGAGTTGTTATGACTCTCTATACCACCGGCGCCACCTTGGCAGATGCCCTGGCCGAAAATACTGTCCCTGTATACGATGAAGATAAGCTGTCGGCGTCTTTGAATGTGCCCATCAGCCCGGGGCTGACAGTGCATATCGATCGATCCAAGCCTTTCACCATTGCCGTCGATGGTAGTATGATCAACCGGCGCTCCCGCCTGGAGACGGTCAACGCTATTTTAAAACAAAGTGGCGTGACCCTTCAGGGCAAAGACTATACCCGCCCGGCATTGGATACGCCTCTCAAAGACAATCTGCAGGTGGCTGTTATTCGGGTACGGGAAGAATTCATCACCGCCACCGAAGAGATCCCCTTCGAAGTACTGACTCGCCCTGATAACAACATGATTCTCGACCAATCGGGGGTTCTCCAGCAGGGAATTCCCGGCCAGCGTCTTAAGCGCACGCGGGTAACCTATGAAAACAACAAAAAGACTTCCGAAGTCATGGAAAAGGAATGGGTAGAGAAAGAGCCCGTTCCCCAGATTAATGCCTATGGCCGGCGCATTGTGTTGCAGACCATTGATACGCCCGATGGCCCCAAGACGTACTGGCGGAAGATGCGCGTACTTCTTACTGCCTATACCGCTGCTACTTCTGGCAAATCGCGTGATCATCCTGCTTATGGCATTACCCGCCTCGGCTACATCGCGAAGAAGGGTGTGGTTGCGGTTGATCCCCACACTATAAATTTTTACACTCAGATCTATATACCCGGGTACGGCATCGGAGCGGCTGTGGATACCGGGGGCCTGGTCAAGGGCCGGCATGTCGATTTGGGCTATGATGAAGATAATTTACAGGCTTGGTACAAATTTGAAGATGTCTACCTGCTAGCGCCGCCCCCGCCTGCCGACGAAATTCAGTATATTCTTCCCAATTATCCGAAAGATTAACAGGCTAATATAATACGGGCATTCCTATGTGGTTGCTTGTATTACCTCCGGCATGGACAGCAACTCTAAACGCCTTTCCTCTCAATTAAAAAATTCCGGTTTGCGCCCCAGTAAAAGCCTGGGGCAGCACTTTTTAACGGACCCGGTGCATCTCAACCGGATCATAGCAGCGGCGGAGCTAGGTGCCTCAGATACAATACTGGAAGTTGGTCCGGGGCCGGGTAATCTCACCAGGTTGCTATGTGCCGCGGTGCCCCAGGGACGTGTCATCGCAGTGGAGCTCGATAGTCGCATGATCACCTACCTGCAACAACACCTGGCGGGCTGTGCTAACCTAGAGTTGCTCCAGGCCGATATCCTGCAAACAAACATCGCCGAGCTGGCTGGTCCGGCAGGGGAGGGAACCCCCCAGCCATCTTTTAAGGTGGTAGCCAATCTGCCCTATTATATCACATCTGCCATATTGCGCTATCTGTTGGAAGGTGCGCCGCGTCCGGAACGCCTGGTCGTCCTGGTACAACGGGAAGTGGCCCAACGCATATGCGCTGTCCCCGGAGAAATGAGCATCCTGGCGGTTTCAGTGCAGCTTTTTGGCGCGCCCCGTCTGGTAGCCCGTGTACCTGCCGGGGCTTTCGTACCCCCACCCAAGGTAGAATCTGCCATTCTGCGCATCGATGTTTACCCCCAACCGCTGGTTGCTACGCCAGAATTGCCCCTCTTTTTCAAGGTGGTACGCGCCGGGTTTGGCGAGAAGCGCAAACAGTTGCGCAATGCCCTGGCCCACGGTTTGGCGTTGCCACCCGCTGTTGGAGAGGCTCTCTTGCGTGCGGCGGGCATTGATCCGCAACGCCGTGCCGAAACTCTGACTCTGACCGAATGGCATACCCTCACCCACCACTACCAAGAGTTGTGAATGGTTATCTTCAACCTTACCAACCCTCTTACCCTGTTACCCGCCTAATCTGGCTTGGGAAGTCACCGGCGCAACCCGGTATTCCCCCTACGGCTGTCCTGGGCAGGTTGGCGGCTGGCCAAGCCCGAAGCTAAATGGCCCGAAAATCGGGAATATCTCATTACCACTCGACTCATCTCCGTTGATCTGTGGGTCCATCAAGGACCTTCCGGTGCGTTGAATCGTCACTCCCCCTAACCCTATGCCACCTGGTTGGGTCGTATAGGTTGCCGAGATAATCACCGAACCCAAAAATCCCGCCGGGACAAAAGCCCATGTCGCCAGGTCGATATATGCCACTTGCTTCTCGTTCAGCTTCTTACAGACGTAGTCCAGCAGCCCATTTTGATCGTAAAAATAGATAGCGAAATCCGTGAAGCCGGGATTTGGATTGATATTCTGCACCGCTAGCTCCGTGTATACCTGCTCGGTTTTAGCCTTGGCCACCAGCGGCACGCCTAGTAACCCGGCGCCCGGCCCCGGCCCGGTTTGCCACCGGAAGGCTGCTTTTTCCGGCAGAGCATTATACATCACCATTTCCAGGGGTGTGTCCGTGCTATGCTGGTTTGCGTATTTGATCACATTAACTATAGACATAATATTGGGAGCCGGTATGTTGGGGGTGCCGGGGCTGAACCAATCCTGCGATTCGATGCGCGCTGCGCCCACAAAATTGCCCGGTAGGCCATTAATGATCGGTAGATAGAAACTCTGGCTGCCTGCCGGACAAATCCAGTCTACAATCGCGGTAATCACGCCCCCCGTGTGATCGGTGAAGTACACCTTAACCTTGGCGGCCAAGGTGGTACTCAGGTTTTGCACTTGGATGCCCGTCTGCCAGCCGTTGACTTCCCGGTAGACTAGAGGGGCATAATTGACTTTCTGCCCCGGCGCATAAACCGGCGTCGGCAGCACTAAATGCAGACATTGGTCCTGTTGTTGGAAATAGATTTCTACGGAGGTACATTCGTCCCCGGAGTTCTGGATACAGATAGATGTATTATATCCCCCCAGGCCCTGGTTCCAGATTAATGGCACATAATAGGCGAAGCCACCGTATATCGGGTCATATACGCCGGTCATTGATTCACTAATACCGGAATAAGAGGCGTTCGCGGTAAATGCCGGTGTGGTATCACCGGGGCATTTCCGATCCACTACCACAGCCAGCGGGGAACCTGCCGCTGCGAAACCCCCATTAATCGGAATTCCCCAACTGTTTCTGAAGCTGGCGTCATCTCTTTCCCACTCTTTATAGTTGAAAGCGTCCGCGAAAATTTTTTCGCAGGCCTCGTCAGCATCCGGTACCCCGTTATGATTGCTATCTAGCGTGGCGTCCAACGAGTATACCATAGCGGATTTGGCCCCGGCAGGCAACTGGCTGCGCGTGTATGTCCAGGACGCTCCTGGTTTGAGCAGGCCGGTACATTCTGCTTTATTCGGCCCGATGGCTTGGGGGGCACAAGGGCCGGGCTCCCCCCAGGTTACCAGGATAGCTTTGCTCGATTGGGCGCCTAAATTCTGGATAGTGATCCATGTTTCACAACTGCTGATATCTAGCACCGGCAGTTGTACCCGCTGCCCCATGGCCGAATTCCAGGTCTGGGCCGGTATCCCCTGGTATGAGCCGAACATATTCTTGCCTTTCACGTCCACAATAATGCTTAAAGGTTGGGATGACCGGATCCAAGAGTTGCCTTGCCAGAGGGTATTCACCACCGTTCCTGGGTTGAAACAGCGCGTTTCGCCGGGAGTTAAAGACAGGATGCTGGCTGCCGCTGTAGTGACTGCAGCGTCTACATGAGAGATGAAGCTACCCATATTGTTCGACAGGTCCGGGTCGATATCAAATGCCCCCAAGTTACCCACCCAGGCCGTATTGGTTACCGCGCCGGGTTGCGTTGGTCCTGTGGTAATAGTGATGGTCGCGCTGGCGGTATTCCCCAGTGATCCCAGGTCACAGATAATCGTCCTGGTGCCACTGCAATTACCCTGGCTCGTCGAGACGGATCCGAATGTGACGCTAGACGGCAGCGTGTCCGTCACTCGCACGTTGTTTGCCAGGGCCGGGCCGTTATTGGTTACTACAATTCTATATGTCAAGGGATTGCCCGTGGTTACCGGGTCCGGTGTGCCCATTTTCGCAATAGACAGGTCGGCCAGGCCATTCACCACGGTGTTGGCTGTAGCGGAATTATTCGTCCAATCGGGATCTATTTCGCTTCCTGCGACGGTGGCTGTGTTGAACGCTACCCCGGGCGCGGAGGGTGTCATATTGACTATGATCTTGGTGCCCTTCCCTTTCGCCAATACACCCAACTGGCAAACCAACATATCAACGGCGGCGCAAGCACCCTGGTCTGGCCTGGCTGAAAGCAGCATCATAGCGGCTGGTAACCTATCTGTGATGATCACGTGTGTGGCCGTAGAGGGGCCGTAATTGGTGATCAGCAGCGTATAGGTTAGAGTCTTCTCCATAATCACTGGGTTGGGCGTGGCGAATTTAGTAATCCCCAGGTCGGCGGCTGGCGTGACCTGGGTGATCTGGGTCGTGCTGCTGTTATCGAGGTGGGGATCGATTTCCCGGCCTGCTACCACAGCGCTGTTTGTAATCGGGCCGTCTTCTAAGGGAATCACGACCACTGTAATAGTTGTGTGGGTACCCCGCGCCAGGTTGCCCAGGTGGCAGATCACCGGGTTGCCAGCGCTGCAACTTCCCTGGCCGGCGGCGGCGGATACGAAGCGCGTGCTGGCCGGCAATGTATCCGTAACCAGGATTTCTGAAGCAGCGGATGGCCCATTATTGGTCACCATAATGGTATAAGTCAAGGGGGTATCGACCACCACCGGATTGGGCGCAGCCGTTTTACTGATCGCCAGGTCGGCGGCCGGCGTGATCCCCGTTACTTGCGTAGCCACGTTGTTCGCCGGAGTGATATCGGCTTCCTGACCGGCCACAGTGGCATTGTTGGTAATCATGCCATCTACCGTGGGCAGTACCACAATGGTTATAGTCCCCTGGCTGCCCTTGGTCAGGGGATCCAGGTGGCACACCACTATATTTCCTCCCAGGCAATACCCCTGGCTGGCGGTGGTGGAGACAAAGGTCACGCTGGCGGGCAGTATATCGGTTACGACAATCCGGGAAGCGACGGAAGGTCCGTGATTGGTGATGGTCAGCGTATAGGTGAGGGGATTCTCGATCACCACTGGGTTGGGATCAGCCGTCTTGGCAATTTCCAAATCCGCGGATGGATCCACTAGGGTGGTTTGCTGCACCGTATTGTTGTCCAACCCGGGATCGAATTCGTCACCAGTCACAGTAGCAGTATTCGTAACCCAGCCTGTGACCGTTGGGGTCACCACCAGGGTAATGGTAGCTTTCTCGCCGTCGCCCAGATTATTTAGAATGCAAACCACAATGCTTGAGCCGCTGCATATCCCCTGGTTGGTTGCAGCCCGCTGCAATATAACACTCGCCGGCAAAACATCGGTGATACGCACCCTTGTAGCTATCGAAGGACCTCCATTGATCACACTCAGGGTATAGGTCAACGGACTCTGCACCAGCACCGGGTTAGGCTCGGCCATCATCGCCAGGGCTAGATCGGTGGAATCCAGCCGGCTTAGTTTTACATTGTCTAGCAGTAGACCGAAATTATCCGGGTCATCTGGGGGTTGGCTAATGATCAATTTCGCCGAAGTGGGGATGAAGACTTGGATAATGCGGGTAATCTTCGTAAAAGGGAAATTGCTGTCAAGCTGGAAGTTCTCTTGAAAGAGGGGGGCGAGGGAAACCGACACTGTATTGGTGTCGCCCCGCTGAGATCCCGCCAAGTCAAACTCCAATTTGTACAACCCCGGGTCCATCGCCAAATCTCTTTTGGATTCTAATGTTCCCGCGATATGGGTTGAGCCATTCATGTCCAAATACAGCCCATGTCCCGCTACTAAATCGAGAAACCCATTTCCAATCAAGTCTACGCTGCCTTGGGTTACAATCCAATTGGTAAAATTGGTGTACACAAATATACCCACACCGGAATTTTCAGCGTCGAAATGATCCTCGATCAGTGCATCGCCGGGTAGGCTATGGGGTGCTGAGGGAGGCAGAGGGCTTGAAGCGCCCGGGATGAAGGTATCCGGGGGCATGGGATCTGTGCCGGGTGGCCGGGCAAATGCCGCCCCAGGATATCCGGTTGTGATTACCAAAACCACAACCAAGGCCAGGGCTAGTAATCGGGAAACCAGGGATGTACGTGGATGAGGGTGCGGAAAATGCATAGCCGATTACCTCACTGACTTACAGAGCCCACCGGTGCCAGATCCGGGAAGTCTCCTATAAGTGATTAAATTGAATCCCTTAGGTTGTTAACTTTCTTGCTCTATATGTAGAAACATAAGCCGAGTATAAGTAAAGAACTTAGAGTTGTTTGAGGTAATTCACTCCAATTAATACAGTTCCAACTCGTATTGTACTATTGAAATGTGGGGGATGTCAAATTAAGGTTAAGGAGGGCACAACGTCTAAATCCCAACCGGAGAATTCACCCTTCATCCAATGGAAATAGCCGGCCGAGGCAATCATCGTCCCATTATCGGTGCATAACCACAGAGGCGGAAACCGTACCGGACAAGGTACCCTTTCGGCCAGGTGCTGGCGCAGGCTGAGATTGGCCGCCACGCCGCCGGCCAACAACACATAACGTACTTGATACTGTTCTGCTGCTTTGGCGGTCTTCCGAGATAGCACATCCGTCACCGCTTCCTGAAAACTGGCCGCTATATCAGCGATTGTGCTGGAGTCGACCTGGTCCGGCGTTTTTCGGCCAGGTCCGGATGCCGTGCGGGTGTACCCGCCTGCCCTGCCCGCCAAGACGTTTCCCTGTTCCACGACCCGGCGTACAGCCGTTTTGAGGCCGCTAAAACTGAAATCGAACGTATTGGGCAGCCAGGCGCGGGGGAAAGCAAAAAGCGCCGGATCACCCCCTTGCGCCGCCCGTTGGATAGCCGGACCGCCGGGGTAGCCCACACCCAGTAGCCTACCCACTTTATCGAACGCTTCTCCGGCCGCGTCATCCAGAGTCTGGCCCAAGCGTTGATACTCCCCGTGATCGTGCATCAGGATCAACTCGGTGTGCCCACCAGATACAATTAAGCAGAGCAGGGGAAATTCTGGATCTTGCTCTGCTCCATGCCCGGGCTGGGCCGGGCGGGCGCCACGGATCCAATTTGAATAGATGTGCCCTTCCAGGTGGTTGATGCCTATCAGAGGTAACCCCTGGGAAAAGGCCAACCCTTTGGCCACATTGACGCCCACCAACAATGAACCTGCCAAACCCGGGCCGTAGGTCACCGCTATGCCGGCCAGGTCACCATAGTGGATGCCGGCTTGCTGCATGGCCTCTTCAATAACGGGCATAATCGTGACGACATGCTGGCGAGATGCGATTTCCGGAAATACTCCGCCGTATTTGCGGTGGATCTCTTCCTGGCTGGCAACTACATTGGACAGTATGTGCCGGCCACCCCGGATTACCGCCGCCGCCGTCTCGTCGCAGGAAGTCTCAATGCCGAGAATTAACGCATCCTGTATATCTGACATAACTCTCTAGATTCGTGCCTCAGCCACCGGTCTATGGGCCTCGGCTTCCGCCAGCGCCTGTCGCAGATGAAGGACACACTTTGCCGGCACGTAAACCCCACCCAGGTAGGAATGGTGTCGTTGTGGCCCATGATAGTCAGATCCCCCGGTAGCTACTAGATTATACTTCCGGGCCAGGGCCAGCAACATCTCGGTCGTCCGCAACGGATATCCCATGTAATAACACTCCAGGCCCAGTAAGCCGGCCTGCTTTAACTGCGGCAACAATATCTCCAGGTCCAACGGCCGGCTGATGGCCTCCGCCGTACCGGCAATTACCGGGTGCGCCAATACCGGAGCACCCCCCGCTGCCCGGATAGTCTCGATGGCTTCTACCGGGCTGAATTTCATCCGGCCCACGTAAGCCGGTCCTTTCCGCCCAATAAGCCGGTCAAAAGCCTCGCTCAGCGTTGCAACGTGCCCGGCATCCTGCAGTACCTGGGCCACGTGGGGCCGCCCGATGGCTGCATCTCCGGCCACAACACGCACCTGGTCCATGCTGATAGTGTAGCCCAGCGCATTCAGTTTGTCCACCATTTGTTCAGCCCGCGCCAGGCGCCCGACCCGCAGCCGTTCCAGGATGTCTTGAAACGTCTGGTCCTCTAAGCGGATCCAATATCCCAGGACATGCATCTCGCCTTCCGGCACGTCCGTATTGATCTCGACACCTGGGATTACCTCCAAAGGCCACTTTTCCGCCTCGCGCAGCGCTTCCGCCAAACCGGCTGTAGTATCGTGGTCTGTAATCCCCAGGATTCTTAGCCCGTGGTGCGCTGCTTCCAGCACCAGTGCCGTGGGCGATAGGGTCCCATCAGAAGCTGTGGTATGGGTATGTAAATCTACATAATTCATAGTTCTACTTGAAACCTATTCTCATTTGTGCCATGTGCGTAACATCTCCACTAATAACCGCACCCCGAATCCTGTCGCCCCTTTGACGTTATAGCCGCGCTCAGTAGTGGTCCAGGCTACACCAGCGATATCCAGGTGTACCCAGGGGTATCCCTCTGCGAAATTTGCCAGGAACGCCGCCGCTGTAATGCTTCCGGCCAGCCGCCCCCCAGAATTCTTCATATCGGCCCATTCGCTCTTGATCTGGTCGGCATATTCGGGATACAGGGGCAGCTCCCATACCCGGTCGCCGCTGACCTGCGCGGCCGCGCTCAGGTGCTGTTTCAGCTCTTCTCCGCTCCCAAACATACCGGCGCATTGATTGCCCAGGGCTACCGTTATAGCGCCGGTCAAGGTTGCCAGGTCAACTACCGCTGCGGGCTGGTAGCGCGCAGCATAACACAGGCTATCCGCCAGCACCAGGCGCCCCTCGGCATCGGTAGAAATAATCTCAATGGTTTTGCCGTTCATTGCTGTCAGAATATCGCCAGGTTTCATAGCGGTGCTACTGGGCAAATTTTCACTGGCCGGCACAATGCCAACTACGTGCAACGGCAATCCCAGGCGGCCAACCGCTTGCATCGCTCCCAATACGGCCCCCCCGCCACACATATCATATTTCATTTCCTCCATCTTTTCGGAGGGCTTAATGGAGATACCGCCGCTGTCAAAGGTAATACCCTTGCCAATTAGCACAATCGTAGGCAAGTCCGCTTTGCCAGCGTTATGCTCCATCACGATAAACTTGGCAGGCTCTTCAGATCCCAGGGAGACCCCCACAAAAGCGCCCATACCCAGCTTACGGGTATCTTCTTGCTCCAGTATCTCGATCCGCATACCGGTTTCGGCGGCAATATCCTGAGCTACTCGCGCCAGGTAGGTAGGTGTCGCTATGTTGCCGGGTGTATTCCCCAGGTCGCGGGCCAGGCAGGTGGCTTGCGCAATGATTTGCCCGGCTTCCGTCCCATTGGCCACGCTTGCCATCTTCTCGGCGCTGGCCTCCAGGATTGTCAGGCTCTGCAACATCCTACCAGCTCCATTACTGCTGTTTGATTTGAAATTTTTTAATTGGTAGGTGCCTAGTACAGTGCCTTCCACCGTAGCTTGGGCCGCCATTGCCGGGTCCAGACCCCCTGTGCCGGCCCCGTGGGCGATAGAAGTCAGGAGGGTTGCACCCAAATCCCGGGCGCGCTGTGCTGCCGCTGCTGCCGCCTGGCGCACCTGTTCATAACCGAATGTCTCCTGCTTGCCTAAGCCTACGACCAGCACGCGCTGCGCCGGGATCTTTCCGGCAGGATAGAGCACGGTTACCTCTTTCAGCTTGCCGCGGATATCGCCATTGGCGATCAGTTGGCTCACCATCCCATCCAATGCCCGGTCCACCGCGCCGGTACCGCCTCCCGGTGAAGTAGTGCCTTCGAACAGACTGACCACCAAAGCATCGGTAACTTCATCGGTAACATTACCCTGTTTTACGATGACATCCATGCCCGTTATTCTCCGTGAAGATAGAGGTTACATAGGAACATTATGTTTCGAGGTGCGATCTAGCCACCTTTTCTTTAATGAATTACGGGGCCACGATCGGGCCGTGACGGCTTAAGCTTGCGCTTTGTTGTCCATTTCGGCAGCGGCGACACCTTCTACCCAATAATCTCCACCTTCCCAAAACTCTTTTTTCCAGATGGGTACAGTGGCTTTAAGTTGATCTATGGCGTAACGGCAGGCAGCAAAGGCTTCCGCCCGGTGCGGCGCGGCGGCGGCAATCACCACACTGGCCTCCCCAATATCCACTCGCCCAATGCGGTGGGCCATAGCCAGGCTGACTCCCGGCCAGCGTTGTATCGCCTCCGTAGCGATGCGGCGCATAGCAGGTTCAGCCATTTCCGGGTAGGCTTCATATTCCAGATAGAGCACCTGTCGCCCTTGAGCGTTATTGCGTGTAATCCCCAGGAAGACGTCGATTCCTCCCGCTGAGGGGTGGTTGACGGCCTGCACGATTTCCTGTATATCAATCGGGTGATCAACGATTTTGAACATGGTTCTCTCCTCCGCCGCTCACCGGCGGCAAAAAGGCCACTTCATCATCCTCCCGCAGTGCGCTATCGAAACGCGCATATTCCATATTGATAGCGGCAGTAGGTTTATAGCTCAACCGCCCCAGACGGGGATACTCTTGTCTCAAATTGGACCACACATCCGCCACCGTGGCCGGGCCTGCCACCTCCAAGGATAACTCGGATTGTCCCGTAGCTTCGCGAAAAGAGGCAAACAGCCGTACTTTAATATGCATCTATGATTTCCGGTTTTAGATTCAGCACCTTGAGCACTTCGGCGCATACCTCATAACGGCCAAAGCTCGGCATCAGATAAGTGCCCTGGACTCGCGTTTGCAGCGCCAAGAGTAATGCCTGCGCCACGAGGATGCCCTCTTCTTTCCCATCCCTCCCGGCCATCTGCATCCGCTGGCGAATCTGCAGGGGAATATTAATGCCCGGTACCTCATTATGCAGGAACTCGGCATGGCGATGGTTTTGCAGGGGCAGGATTCCCAGCAGATGGGGCAGCGGCAGCTTTCCCACGCGCTTTTCGAAGCGCTCTAAGACCTCGGCATCGTAAATCGGCTGGCTCATAATGAAATGCGCCCCAGCCTCCACCTTCTGCTCGAAGCGCTTAATCTCGTTGTCGAGATCTGGCGCATCCATATCCAATGCCATGCCGATCAAAAAATTGGTCGGCTGGCCGATGGTATTCCCCGCCAGATCATATCCCTCGTTAAGCCGGCGGATCAACCGGATCAAGCCGATAGAATCCACATCCCACACAGCTTTGGTATTTGGGTAATTTCCTTGTCGCGGCGGATCTCCCGTCAAGGCCAGGATATTGCGCACACCCAAAACATGCGCTCCCAGCAAATCCCCCTGTAACCCCATCAAATTCCGATCCCGCGTGGTGAAATGGATAATAGTATCCAATCCCAGTTGCTGGTGGATCAAGGTCGCCATGGAGAGAGCACTCATGCGCACCCGGCCGGTGGGGCTATCCGCTACATTTACGGTCGTGATGCCCTGCTCCTTGAGCAACCGCGCGCCTTCCAGGTCTTTCACCGGATTGATGCTGCGTGGCGGATCAACTTCGACGCTGACCACAAAACGGTGGCCGATGGCCTGGGCCAAGGGGGTCGGCTCAATCGTCTGATACTGTTCCGGCTTCTTCTCCAGCGAGCGCCCAGCCTGTACAACTACCCGCCGCTCTGCCGGAGCATTGAGATCCTTAATCCGATCGTGCATGGCAGCGATGTGCGCCGGTGTGGTGCCGCAGCATCCCCCCACGATCCGGGCACCGCTCTCAATCATCATCCGCGCCCGATCCGCCATATAGGCCGGATCAGACTGGTACATAAAGCGGCCGTAATTGCGGGAAGGGAAGCCGGCATTGGGTTGGGCCGAGATATAATGGGCTCCGGCTTCGGCCATGCGCTCCACCACATACAGGGTAAATTGCGAGCCTACCCCGCAATTGCTCCCTACCACGTTTGCTCCCGCATCCGTTAAATCCTTGACCACCTGCGCCGGGCTGTGGTGCCCCACCCAGGTATGACCGTCCTCGGCGAAGCTCAACTGGGCGATGACCGGCAGATCGCAGCTATCCCGCACAGCTCTGACCGCCACGATTGCCTCTTGCAGATCCGAGAAGCTCTCTATCAGGATTACGTCTGCTCCTCCCTCCAGCAGCGCTTCGGTCTGTTCTTTGAAAGCTGCATACGCCTCCTCGGGATCGATATCGCCTATGGGCGCGATATTCGCTCCAATCGGTCCGATCGCGCCCGCCAGAAAGATGGGCTGCCCGGAGATATCCCTGGCCTCCTTTGCCAGCTTCACACCCTGGAAATTGATGTCGCGCACCTTGTCTTCCAAGCCGAATTCGACCAGGCGCAAGCGGTTGGCTGCAAAGGTGTTGGTCTCCAGGATTTCGGCGCCGGCCTTGATATATTCCAGGTGGATCCCCAGCACCAGTTCTCGCTGCTCTTTACTAATATTCAGTTCGTCGAAACAGCGGGTGAAGGGAATGCCCCTGGCATATAACATCGTACCCATTGCTCCATCACACAGGATGGGCCCACGGTTCAGTCGCTCCAGAAAAGGTTGAGCAATCATTTCAAATCGACTATCCCCTTATTAGTGCCCACCGCAGGCACAGGCTCCGCCGCAGCCGCACCCGCCGCTCTGGCCTGCCAGCGCCCGGCTTCGGGTCTCCAGGGTACCGGCGCCATCGTTCCCTACGAAAGCGAAGAAAGTCGATAGTATCCGGTGGGTATGCTGGCCGCTGCAACTTGGGCACTCGGCAGGAGCGTCCATCTCCGCGAAACGCCGGATGGTCTCAAAAGATGCATGGCATTCATCACAGGTATATTCATAGATGGGCATAAGGCAGTATCCTCCAGTCTCTCATAAACGGGTGGACAGGTAGCGCAGGACTTGGTCCGGTCTACTTGTCTACGTTATACCTACCAGTCGAATTGAAAAACACCAAAATGCTAAGTTTTGCCGAATAAGATCGCCTTCTTGACTTCCCCAATCGCCTTAGTCACATCGATACCCCGCGGGCAGGCTTCGACGCAATTGAAAATTGTGCGGCAACGCCACACGCCGGTCATATCATTCAGCACCGCCAGCCGTTCGCTCTTGAGCTGGTCGCGGCTGTCGAAAATGAAGCGGTGTCCCTGCACAATGGCCGCCGGCCCCAGGAACTCATGGTTTGACCAGTACGAAGGGCAGGCAGTCGTACACGCTGCGCACAGAATGCACTTGGTCGTATCCTCAAACCGCTCGTGCTCTTCCGGCGATTGTAGCCGTTCCGTTTGGGGCACCGGGTCATTATTTACCAGGTAGGGCATCACCTGCCGGTATTTGGCGAAGAAAGGCTCCATATCGACCACCAGGTCCTTAAGCACCCGGAAACCCCGCATGGGCTCAATCTGAATCTTATTCCCCAAATCCCGGATCAGCACTTTGCAGGCCAGCCGGTTTCGTCCGTTGATCAGCATGGCATCCGAGCCGCAGATGCCGTGGGCGCAGGATCGCCGCAACGTTAAGGTGCCATCCTGGTACCATTTCACCGTTTGTAGGGCATCCAACACCCGGTCGGTAGGCTCGACTTCTACTTGATAATTCTCGAAGTGAGATTGTGTATCCGCTTCAGGGTTGAAGCGCTTGATACGCAGCGTTACTTGCATGTAAAGGCTCCGTTGTAGATCAGTTTAGTATTTGCGCTCTTTGGGCGGGAATCGGGTGATCACTACCGGTTTGTATTCCAGTTCGATGCCCTTGCCATCTTTGTAGGCCAGGGAATGCTTGAGCCAGTTGGCGTCATCCCGCGCCGGGAAATCTTCCCGCGAATGGGCGCCGCGGCTCTCCTGGCGCGCCAGGGCTGAGACGGTCGTGATTTCGGCCAATTGCAGTAGATTGCCCAGCTCAATTGTTTCCAGCAGGTCCGTATTGAACTGCTTGCCATGATCTTGTACACGCACATGCTTATAGGTTTCTTGCAGATCCCTGATCTTGTGTATGGCTTCCGTCATCCCCTGCGCTGTCCGGTACACACCTACGTCTGCCATCATCTCATCTTGCATAGCGTCGCGAATCTTCGCCGCCGGCTCGGTGCCACCATTCCACAGGCCGGCCAGTTGCTCAGCTACGAATGCCGTAGGATCCGGTGGGAGAGGGATCCAATCGGCTTCCCCGACGTGGCGCGCCATATGTTTCCCCGCCCGCCGGCCAAAGACTACCAGGTCTACCAGGGAGTTCGTGCCCAACCGGTTGGCCCCATGCACCGAAACGCAAGCCACTTCCCCGGCCGAGTAAAAGCCGGGCAGCGGCGTATTTTTATTATCCAGAATCACCCGCCCATCCACGTCGGTAGGAATCCCTCCCATGGCGTAGTGGGCCGTCGGTTGGATCGGAATAGGGTCCCGCACCGGGTCAATCCCTAAATAAACCCTACAGAAATCGGCGATGTCCGGCAGTTTATCCTCCACATCGTGAGGCGAGATGCGCCGGGGCTTGCCTTCGGGGGTCATTTTCCCATCCAGGTCAAAATACTTATTCACGGTTTCCGGCCGGACATCCAGGTAAACATAATTTTTGCCATCAATGCCCCGGCCCTCGCGCACCTCGGTATAGATAGCGCGGGAAACCACATCCCGCGATGCCAGATCCTTCATCGTCTTGGCATATTTTTCCATGAAGCGCTCGCCCTTACCGTTGATCAGGACGCCGCCTTCGCCGCGTGCGGCCTCGGTGATCAAGATCCCCATCTTGTAAATGCCGGTGGGGTGGAATTGGAAAAACTCCATATCCTGCAAGGGCACACCGTGGCGCATGGCAATCGCCATACCGTCGCCGGTCAGGGAATGGGCATTGGATGTAATCTGCCACATGCGGCCGCAGCCGCCGGTGGCGAAGAGCACGGCCTTGGCGTGGAACACATGCAGATCGCCTGTAGCGATCTCATAGGCCACCACACCGTTGCACACCCCGTTGCTGACGATCAAATCCAATACATGGTATTCATCGAAGAAATTCACCTTATTACGGATGCACTGTTGGTAAAGCGTTTGCAGAATCATGTGCCCGGTCCGGTCGGCGGCGAAACATGCCCGGCGCACCGGAGCTTCCCCAAAATTCCGCGTATGGCCGCCGAAGGGGCGTTGGTCAATCTTCCCTTCCTTCGTCCGGTTGAAGGGCAGGCCCATATGCTCCAGTTCGTAGACCGCCTCTATGGCTTCGCGGGCCAATAATTCGATAGCGTCCTGGTCTCCTAACCAATCGGAGCCTTTGACAGTATCGTACATATGCCATTCCCAGGAGTCTTCTTCCACGTTCCCCAGGGCAGCCCCGATGCCCCCTTGGGCGGTGCCGGTATGGGAGCGGGTTGGATATAATTTACTGATAACAGCCGTGTCAACACGAGTAGAAAGTTGCAGGGCAGCCATTAAACCCGCGCCACCGGCTCCTACAATGACGGCATCATGCCGGTGATAAATGAATTTGCCAGGCATAGCTGATTTTCTCCCTGGGATCGATAAATCCCGAATGTATTAAAGGTGTTCTGCCGCAGGCGGTCAACTTGTAATCCGAAAGGTGAAGATGATAAATGTACCCATCAGCAGCAACGCAAAGCCCAGGGTATAGACAATCGATTTCACTAACAGATTTAGCCCTGAGCCATGTACATAATCATCGATCACATAACGGGCGCCGTTCAATCCATGGGTTAATGCAAAGAACAGCAAGAAGAGGTCGAAGACCCGCCAGAGGGGGTTCTCCCAGCGTTGCACCACCAGGGCATAGTTGATTTTATCTACCCCTATTACAAAATGCATATAGAACAGATGAAACAGCACGATAAACATCAGGATAACGCCGGATAAACGCATAAAAAACCACGACAAAACCTCGAAGCTATTTCCGGTGGCCCGGGCCCGGGCAATTCTCTCGGCTGACGCAGACATAACGTTTCCTTCCTATCCGCGGAAGATGGGCGCCAACATCGCGATGGCTGCCGGGATGAATATGATGGCAACAATGACCAGTTCAACTCTAAAAAGGGTGCGTTGTACCAGGGTCGACTGTGGCCAGAAATCGATGATCATAATGCGAATGCCGTTGATGGCATGGTAAAGTACGCCAAAGATCAGGAAGACTTCCATTACGCGAAAAGGCGGGGCCTTATAAATAAAGAGTAACTCGTCAAACACCCCTGGCCCCAGCCCTAGTAAGAAGATATCCAGAATATGTAATGCCAAAAAGAGCAGCACACCGATACCGCTGAGCCGGTGTAGCAACCAGGCCCATTGCCCCTCACTCCCACGATAGGTGAGGGCACCTAATAATCCCTGGACAATAGGAACCACGAACTTCTCCTTTCAGAGCAAATGATGAAGATGGCTTCGTAGATAAAGAGGATATAATTTGATCTAGATTATAGTTTCCTTTACAGGAAAGTCAAGCAATTAGCCCCAACTGTTTACATAAATTACCCACTAATTTCAGACCTACCTATAGCGACTGGCCCTCCCTTCGCATGTCTCGACGTCTGCCGTCCAGGGTAATCGTGTCATAATGGATTTCCTGGGAGCGCGACCATCCTGGTTAATGGCACTAAGATTTGAACCTTAACAAACGCGGGAGAAGGATTATGCAGCTGTATACTTTCATGGTATTACCTATCATCTCAGGAGGATACCATGCAATCGACTGCTCAGAAACGGACTGCTCAGCCCAAGGGCGACTTCTCG
>SHYO01000102.1 GCA_009692745.1 Chloroflexota bacterium | reverse complement strand
CTAGAACGCGACCGCAGCGCTATCCGGTGGTGAAAAAGGGCAAAAAACCCCCAGGCAAGCGCCGTAAGACAGCCTGAAACTCGATTCTTAAGGTGCTTAACTCGGTCCGGCGATCGCCGGGCCTGGGTTCATATTGTCTAAAGTTCAGTAAGATAAAATGTCGAGGCCGAGTCTTCATGGCTCACTCCCATTTCCGGATGACGGTGTACCAAACAGTAATACCATCGGGGATGCCTTACGTAGTGGGCATGCTCACATGAAGTAATACTGGACGGACGCTAGGCGTAAACCCCCTGCTCCATTATATCTCATCGCTTCCCCCATGTCGTCCAGGAAAACCACACAATTACGGTCCGGTTACCCCACAATTTTTCTCTGGGCTGAGATCCTCCCCCACAAGGTACGACCTTACAAACAGCACAGGAGGCAGAGTGGATTATGCTCTGCCTCCTGCGCGATACCGGTGATGCGGGAACGATCAATGGACTCCGCTATCCGTCTTTTGTCCTCTCTCCTTTGTCGTTTCTTAGCGCCCGGACCAGCCCCTTCTCGACTGCCCAGACAGCGATCTGGGCGCGGGACGAAAAGCCGAGCTTGGCCAGGCTGCGGCTGACGTGAGCCTCAACCGTGCTTAATCCTACTACCAACTCTCTGGCGATAGCTTGATTTGATTTGCCCTGCGCAATCAGCGCTGCCACCTGGCACTCTCGCGGCGTCAACCCGCCAAACTGCTGCCTGGCCGCCTGGCGCTCCGTGAGCCGTTGGGCTGGATGGAATGTTTTCGGTTCTCGCTGTAGCGCACTGGCTGTAGCCAGTTCCAGCGCGTAGGTAATAGCCTCCTCACCTGTCATCCCCTGCCCTTCAGCCCAGGCTGCAGCAAACACAGTTTCTTTCATCTTAGCACGAAGCGCAGCCACTGTTTCTTCCATCTGAGTGTGAAACGCAGCCACGCTGCGTTCGTACTCGGGGCGCCCGTAAGGGTCTGTCCAAGGTTGGACCCCTTTGAGGAGCGCATCTGCCCCTCCGCACAACCGCACCGCCTGTCTTATTTGCCCTTGTAATCTGGCCACCTCAGCCACTTCCGCCAGACAGACAACCAGGTCAATACCATATCCTGGCTCCCGCAATAAAGATAGACTCTCTAATAGGAGTGAGGCAGCCCGCTGCTCTTCACCTTGGGCTACCGCCACCTGTCCCAGGGTGAGGAGCGCCTTGGCGCTGCGCTGCCGGTTACCCAATTCCTGGGCCAAAGATAGGCTTTCTTCCAGAAATGCCCGTGCCCGCTCGTAATCGCCTTGATTCAGCGCCACCTGTCCCAGGGTGAGGAGCGCCTTGGCAGTGCGCGGCCGGTTACCTATTTCCTGAGCCACAGATAGGAGTTCCTCCAGGAATGCCCTGGCCTGCTCGTAGTCACCCTGGTTCAGCGTGACGTCTCCCAAGGTGTCCAGTAACAGGGCCACACCAGATATTTCACCCACCTCCCGCCGCAAGACCAGAGCCTGCTCATACCAGGTGCGGGCGTCTGTGTAGTCTCCCTGGCTTTCCGCCAGGTGCCCTAAACCCGTCATGGCCACGCTCAAACCGAGTGTATGCCCGGCTTCCCGAAAGAGCGCCAGGCTTTCTTCCAGCATTTGGCGCGCTTCGGCATAAGCACCCTGATGCACAGGTACATGCGCCAGGAAGCGCAGCGATAGGGCCAGGCCAACCTTTTCTCCCACCTCCCGCCAGAGAGTTACGCTTTCAGAGCCCAGCACGCCGGCCTGTTCATAATTGCCAGAATATGTTTCTAAAAGTGACAGGTAACTAAGAGCAGCAGCCAGACCGGGTCTGGGTGCAGTGAGTACACTGGATGCAGCTAGCTCTCGCCAGATCGAGATACTCTCATTCAGGAAGAAGCGTGCCCTGGCCAGGTCACCCTGCAGGTATCCAATCCGCCCTTGGGAATAGAGGGCCTTGGCCCGTGCCCCGGTACGGCTCAGCGCTCCAGGCTGGGCCAGGACTTCCTCCAGCCAACGACGTCCCTCACCAAAATACCCTAAGCGCACCCAGATCCACCCCATGGCCCCCGCCAATTGCAAACCGGCCTGGAAGTTGTTTTCGATAGCCCACTGCAAGGCCGCGCGCAAGTTGTCGTAATCGGCTTCTAGCCGCTTGCGCCAGGCTACCTGCTCAGGGCCGTCCAGCTTGAGCTCTGCTTCTTCGGCCAGATGTAGGAAGTACTCCAGGTGCCGGGTCTGCACCGCCTCCCCCTCCCCTGATGTTAGCAGCTTATCGCGGGCGTACTGCCGGATCGTCTCTAACAGGCGGTAGCGCGTCTCCGCCGCCTGGTCCCGCTCCACTACTACCAGGCATTTGTCCACCAGATGGGCCAGTAAATCCAGTATATTGTTGGACAAGACGACATCCCTGGGATGTCCGGAATCTTGTCCAACATCCGCGCCCACCGCCTCGGCCGCTTTCAGGGTCCAACCCCCGGCGAATACCGACAGCCGGTCTAGCAGCACCCGCTCGGCCTCCCCTAATAGGGTATAACTCCAGTCAATCGAGGCATGCAAGGTCTGCTGGCGCGGCAGGGCGGTGCGACTGCCCCCGGTGAGCAGCCGGAAGCGGTCATCCAACCTGGCAGCTATCTCGTCCACGGATAACATTTTCACCCGTGCCGCTGCTAACTCAATCGCCAGGGGAATCCCATCCAAGCGATAGCAGACCTGCGCCACAGCCGGGGCATTTTGGTTCGTTACGGCAAAGTCTGGCATCAGCGCCAGAGCCCGGTCGATAAACAGCCTGACCGCCTCGTATTGCGTCAGGGCTGCGATGGCGGGCAAGTGCTGCGGGTCAGGCAGCGACAGCGAGGGCACATGAAAGAGGACCTCTCCAGCAATCCCCAAGGCCTCCCGGCTGCTGGCCAGAATGCGCACTTGGGAGCAAGCATGCAAGAGGACATCCGCCCAGCGGGCGCAGGCTGCGATGAGATGCTCGCAGTTATCTAGGATGAGGAGCAGGTGTTTGGGGCGCAGGAAATCTATCAGGCTGCTATCCAGCGGGTGATCTGGCTCCTCCCGCACGCCCAGCGCCGTGGCAATCGCGCGGGGCACCAGGGCGGGGTCCGACAGCGGCGCCAGCTCGACGAACCACACCCCATCGGAAAAGGTATCCAGCAGGTCCGCCCCCACTTGCAGGGAAAGCCGGGTCTTGCCGGTGCCCCCCACGCCGGTGAGGGTCAATAGATGGGTGTTGGACAGGAGCCGGTGGACCTCAACCATCTCCTTTTCCCGCCCGATGAAGCTGGTTAACTGCACCGGCAGGTTGTTGGGAAAGGTCTCCAGCGTCCGGAGCGCGGGAAAGTCGGCCGGCAGACCGGGAATGACCAGTTGGAAGACCCGCTCCGGGCGAATCAAGTCTCTCAGGCGGCGTTCCCCCAGGTCCCGCAGGTCAAGGCTGGCGGGCATTGTATCGCGCACCAGGTCGTAAACCGGCTGTGACATTAATATCTGGCTCCCGTGTCCCGCCGCCAGCAGGCGCGCTACCCGGTTCAGGGGCGGCCCTTGATAGTCGCCGGCTGCACCGGGCACAGCCGGCGCTTCGGCTACCGCCGTATGCAGCGCCATGCGCACCCGCAGCGGGCCGGTTTCGCCCCAGGGTTCAGCATACAGCGCTTGTTGGGTGGCCACGGCTACCTGCAGGGCGTCCTGGGGGGTGGCAAAGACCGCATAACAGGCGTCCTCCACCGTCTTGAAAATGCGCCCACCCTGGGCTTCAATGGCGCTGCGAAGGATAGCATCATGGCGGGCGCGAGCCTGGCGCATAGCCACGGGGTATTCTTGCCACAGCCGGGTGCTGTCCTCGATGTCGGTGAACAGGAAGGTAACCGTCCCGGTTGGTAAGCTAGACATGGGCAAGTTCCCCTGAGTAAGCCTGGTGATAGGGGTAATAGGATGGGTGTGGCCCTCATTATACGCCCTAAACGGCCCAATAGCAACGTGCGTGTATGTGCGCCGTAGGCGCGCACTGTAGGGGCGGTCCTATGTGACCGCCCGGTTTCTGGAAACGTGAGCAGTTTCAAAGGGTTGGAGATCAGGGCAATCGCATCTTCTGGGAGCGCGAGCATCTTGCTCGCATCGGTCGCCACTGCGCGCGAGAAGCTCGCGCCTCCAGGCCTGGATTTGTGCGCAGCATAGTTAGCTGATAGAATATAGAGAAGATCCTGACCATCCTGTCCTATCCTGCTGTACTCAGCGCATATCCTGTGCTCTGCTATTTATCTTTGCTGCATCACTAAACATATACCACCGGAGAAAACCATGCCAACCCAACACCAAACCACCCACGACGCTATCTATGACATCGGCACTAAACGTGAGTTGTTCGTCGATGACTGGCTGATCGAGGCCAGGGAGGAGTCCGTCACCCACCGGTTACACCAGCCCACCCCCAGGGAAGAGGCGCTGGTGACCGACCGGCCCTGGGAGGGGAACATGTGCGGCTACGTCACCGTCTTCCAGGACGGCGACCGGTACCGTATGTATTACCGCACAGGCAGGTTTAATGAGGTCCCCGGCGGCCAGCAGCCCACGGATTGCGTGGTCTGTCTGGCCGAAAGCGCGGACGGCATCCACTGGGAGCGGCTTGAGTTGGGGCTGTTCGAGCACCAGGGCTCGCGGCGCAACAATATCCTGGTGGTCGGAGCGGGGGAGGATTACATCGGCAGCGATGCCTTTGCCCCTTTCCTGGATACGCGCCCCGGCGTAGATCCCCGCGCCTTGTACAAGGCTGCGGCCATCGGCCACTCGTTCCGCCGGGTGGGGAATAAGTGGCGGGCGGAGTTGTATGCCATGTGCTCGCCGGATGGCATCCACTGGTCGCTGCTGCAGCCCGAACCAATCATGACCGAAGGGGCCTTCGATTCACAGAACCTGGCCTTCTGGGACCCCTTGCGCGGAGAGTATCGCGCTTATTTCCGCGATTTCCAGGAGGGGCGGCGTCGCATCCTCACCGCCACCTCACAGGACTTCATCCACTGGTCCGACCCCGCCTGGCTGGACTATCCGGGCGCGGCGGACCACCAGCTTTATACCAACCAGGTGCTGCCCTACTATCGGGCGCCGCATATCTTTGTGGGCTTTCCCACGCGCTATGTGGAACGGACCTGGTCGCCCAGCATCGATGCGCTGCCGGAGCTGGAGCACAGAAAGATGCGCGGCCAGCTCCACCCACGGTACGGCGCCGCCGTGACCGACGGCCTCTTCATGAGCAGCCGCGATGGCGCGCGCTTCCACCTGTGGGACGAAGCCTTCATCCCCCCGGGCCCCCAACTACAGCGCAACTGGGCCTACGGCGACAACTACCAGTGCTGGGGACTATGGGAAACCCCCTCGGACCGCGCCGGCGCGCCGCCGGAGCTTTCCTTTATATCCACCGAGAACTACTGGCGCGATACCTTTACCGTCTTCCGCCGCTTTACCTTACGTATCGATGGCTTTGCTTCCATAAACGCCTCGTATGCCGGCGGCGCGGTGCTGACCCGCCCCATGACCTTCGCGGGCAGCAAGTTGCACCTGAACTTCGCCACGTCCGCCGCAGGCGGAGTGTGGGTGGAGCTGCAGGATGCGGCCGGGCAGCCCATTCCGGGCTTCAGCCGCGACGATTGTTACGAAGTGATCGGCGATGAGCTGGACCGGGTGGTAGCCTGGCAGGGCGGCAGCGATCTGAGCGCCCTGGCGGGCACGCCCATCCGGCTGAAGTTCACCCTGAAGGATGCCGATTTATACGCCATGCGCTTTGGCTCTTAAGGGGAGCATCCGCTTTCCCTGACTCACCTACCTGAGCAGTTACCTTTGCTGTATCACTAAACATATTTCACCGGAGAAAACCATGCCAACCCAACGCCAAACCACCCACAACGACATCTACGATATCGGCAACAAACGTGAGCTGTTCGTCGATGACTGGCTGATCGAGGCCAGGGAGGAGTCCGCCACCCACCGGTTACACCAGCCTATCCCCAGGGAAGAAGCCCTGGTGACCGACCGGCCCTGGGAGGGGAACATGTGTGGATACCTCACCGTCTTCCAGGACGGTGATCGCTATCGCATGACCTACGGCACCGGCAGATTCAACGAGGTGCGCGGCGGCCAGCAGCCCACGGGTTGCCGCATCTGCCTGGCCGAAAGTTCAGACGGCATTCACTGGGAGCGGCCTGATCTGGGGCTGTTCGAGTACCAGGGCTCGCGGCGCAACAATATCCTGGTGGCAGGCGAAGGGGAGCAGCAAATCGGCAGCCATGCCTTTGCCCCTTTCCTGGATATGCGCCCTGGCGTAGAGCCCCGTGCCCGCTACAAGGCGGCAGCGAATAACTTCGCATTCCGCCGGGTGGGGACTAAATGGCGGGCGGAGCTGTATGCCATGTGCTCGCCGGACGCCATCCACTGGTCGCTGCTGCAGCCCGAACCGATCATGACCGAAGGGGCCTTCGATTCACAAAATCTGGCTTTCTGGGACGCCTGGCGAGGAGAGTATCGCGCCTACTTCCGCGATTTCCAGGAGGGGCGGCGCCGTATCCTCACCGCCACCTCACAGGACTTTATCCACTGGTCCGCCCCCGCCTGGCTGGACTATCCGGGAGCGGCGGACCACCAGCTCTATACCAACCAGGTGCTGCCCTACTATCGCGCGCCGCATATCTTTGTAGGCTTCCCCATGCGCTACGTGGAACGCGCCTGGTCGCCCAGCATTGACGCGCTGCCCCAAGCGGAACATAGAAAGCTGCGCGGCCAGTTTAACCCACGGTACGGCGCGGCCGTGACCGACGGCCTCTTCATGAGCAGCCGCGATGGAGCGCGCTTCCACCTGTGGGACGAAGCCTTTATCCCCCCGGGGCCACAACAGGAGCGCAACTGGGCCTACGGGGACAACCTCCAGTGCTGGGGATTATGGGAAACCCCCTCGGACCGCGCCGGCGCGCCGCCGGAGCTTTCCTTTATATCCACCGAGAATGAATGGCGCGATACCTTTACCGTCTTCCGCCGCTTTACCTTACGTATCGATGGCTTTGCTTCCCTCAACGCCTCTTATGCCGGCGGCGCGGTGCTGACCCGGCCCATGACCTTCACCGGCAGCCGGTTGCACCTGAACTTTTCGACCTCGGCGGCGGGTGGGCTGTGGGTGGAGGTGCAGGATGCGGCCGGGCAGCCCATACCGGGCTTCAGCCGCGACGATTGCTATGAAGTGATCGGCGATGAGTTGGACCGGGTGGTAGCCTGGCAGGGCGGCAGCGATCTGAGCGCCCTGGCGGGTATGCCCATCCGGCTGAAGTTCACCCTGAAGGACGCTGACTTGTACGCGATGCGGTTTGGCTCTTAAGGGGACCATCCGCTTTCCCTGACTCACCTACCTGAGCAGTTACCTTTGCTGCATCACTAAACATATACCATCGGAGAAAACCATGCCAACCCAACACCATACCACCTACGACGCTATCTATGACATCGGCACTAAACGTGAGTTGTTCGTCGATGACTGGCTGATCGAGGCCAGGGAGGAGTCCGTCACCCACCGGTTACACCATCCCACTCCCAGGGAAGAGGCGCTGGTGACCGACCGGCCCTGGGAGGGGAACATGTGCGGCTACGTCACCGTCTTCCAGGATGGCGACCGGTACCGCATGACCTACCGCACAGGGAGATTCAACGAGGTCCGCGGCGGTCAGCAGCCCGCGGACTGCGTCGTTTGCCTGGCCGAAAGCGCGGACGGCATCCACTGGGAGCGGCCTGAGCTGGGGCTGTTCGAGTACCAGGGCTCGCGGCGCAACAATATCCTGGTGGTCGGAGAAGGGGAGCAGCAAATCGGCAGCCATGCCTTTGCCCCTTTCCTGGATACGCGCCCCGGCGTAGAGCTCCGCGCCCGCTACAAGGCGGCAGCGAATGGCCACTCGTTCCGCCGGCTGGGGACAAAATTGCGGTCCGAGCTGTATGCCATGTGCTCGCCGGACGCCATCCACTGGTCGCTGCTGCAGCCCGAACCGATCATGACCGAAGGGGCTTTCGATTCACAAAATCTGGCTTTCTGGGACGCCTGGCGCGGAGAGTATCGCGCCTACTTCCGCGATTTCCAGGAGGGGCGGCGTCGCATCCTGACCGCCACCTCACAGGACTTTATCCACTGGTCCGACCCCGCCTGGCTGGACTATCCGGGAGCGGCGGACCACCAGCTTTACACCAACCAGGTGCTGCCCTACCATCGGGCGCCGCATATCTTTGTGGGCTTTCCCTCGCGTTACGTGGAACGGACCTGGTCGCCCAGCATCGATGCCCTGCCGGAGCTGGAGCACAGAAAGATGCGCGGCCAACTGCACCCACGGTATGGCGCGGCCGTGACCGACGGCCTGTTCATGAGCAGCCGCGATGGCGAGCGCTTCCACCTGTGGGACGAAGCCTTCATTCGCCCAGGGCCCCAACTACAGCGCAACTGGGCTTACGGCGACAACTACCAGTGCTGGGGACTATGGGAAACCCCCTCGGACCGCGCCGGCGCACCGCCGGAGCTTTCCTTTATATCCACCGAAAACTACTGGCGCGATACCTTCACCGTCTTCCGCCGCTTTACCTTACGTATCGATGGCTTTGCTTCCATAAACGCCACTTATGCCGGCGGCGCGGTGCTGACCCGCCCCATGACCTTCGCGGGCAGCAGGTTGCACCTGAACTTCGCCACGTCCGCCGCAGGCGGGGTGTGGGTGGAGCTGCAGGATGCGGCCGGGCAGCCCATTCCGGGCTTCAGCCGCGACGATTGTTATGAAGTGATCGGCGATGAGCTGGACCGGGTGGTAGCCTGGCAGGGCGGCAGCGATCTGAGCGCCCTGGCGGGCACGCCCATCCGGCTGAAGTTCACCCTGAAGGATGCCGATTTGTACGCCATGCGCTTTGGCTCTTAAAGGCAGCGCCGGGCCAGGTATAATCCTGGCCCGGCGCTGCCTTGTAGAAATTTGTAGGTGCGGTTTTTAACCGCACGCTTTTGCCCCATGAACCAAGGGAAGGACGGAGGAGGCCGGTCCATCCGTATAGGCAAGGATCGAAACTTCAGCATGGAAAGCGCGCACTTGCTGCAGTAGATCGGTTAACCTATCTGTCACCTGGCCTGTCATGTAAGGCTCATGACAATTACTGCAGATCTCTGCGGGCACGTCTTTAATCACCACGACTGTCTCAGCTAGCACAAAGGGAATTGTGGCTACACCCAGCCTGCTCCGGCCGCCGCATAAAGGGCAAGGGCTACTCTTTCCGTTTTCTCCAATCATCTCCCACTCCTCTGGATCAGGTTTATACACAGTAACTACAAACAAGCGATCATTGGTTTCATCTATCGCAATGACGGCATGACATGCCTCACCAGAGTTGAAAGTATTATATCACAAATTCCGGGATAGGTACGGTTCCTGCAGGGCAATCGCATCTTAATGGATTTCCTGGGAGCGCGACCATCCTGGTCGCATGTGCATCCAATGCGAGCGAGACACTTGCCGAACGGAGTTCGGGGCGCTCCCAGGACGGTTCTGCAATGCGACATCCAAATTAGATGCGATTGCCACTAACGGTTCCTGATATTTGATTCCTCTGAGGCATTTGTGCCGGGGCCGATGGGTGCATAAAATAGGAAGTCATAACGATGGGACGGCTGAGCTATGCGTGAAAAACCGAGCATTCCAGAGGAACGCCTTCTGGCCTGTTTACAGGAACAGTACGACCTCTCCGCCGTCACTCTCGATTTTCTGCCTTTGGGACTTGATACGCGGGCTGGGGTGTATCGGGCAGTGAGCGAGCAGGGAACCCCCTATTTTCTCAAAGCCAAATATGGGTCGCTCTACAAACCAAGCTGCCTTGTTCCCGGCTATCTGCGGGATCAGGGCATAGCCGCCGTAGTGGCGCCTCTTACCACGCGGCAGGGGACGTTGTGGACTCAGGTAGGCGCATGGACGCTGATCGTCTATCCCTTCATCGAAGGGGATACCGGCTGGAACCCGGCTATGACCAGTGGAAACTGGCAGGCAGTGGGCACCGCTCTCAAACAGATTCACCGGGTCGCTCTGCCGCCTGGGGGTTTTCCGTCGATGCGCACAGAGACCTTTGATCCGGCAGAGTACTGTCTGGAGGTGTACACGCTTGAAACCCATCAGGCAGGCTCTGAAAGTGGAAGTAAGGTTGAGCACGCTCTGCGCTCCTCCTGGATGGCGCACCAGTCCACGATTCACGCTGTAGTGACCTCTCTGGTAGAGATAGCCGGTTTACTGCAAGGGCGGTCAGGAGCGCATGTCATTTGTCACGCGGACTTGCATCCAGGCAATATTATACGCGACCAGGCCGGCCACGTGTTTATCATCGATTGGGACGATGTGATGCTGGCTCCCAAAGAGCGGGATTTCATCTTTGTCGAGGAACAAACCCCGTCGCCTTTTATGCAAGGTTACGGGCCGGCGGAGATTGACTGGACCGCCCTTGCCTACTACTGCTATGAACGGGTCGTGCAAGATCTGATCGAATGCGCCCACGAGGTATTCTTCAGGGAGGATCTGGGCATAGAAACGAAGGCTGAGGCCGCCCGGTTGTTTGAGACCATCTTTGCCGCAGGCACCATGCTGGATGCCGCCCGCGCTGCCGCTCACCTGCAATCCTAGAGTCTGTGTTGAGCGTGGCTGTGCGAATGTTGACAGTACCCAATTTCAAAGGTATACTATAAGCCAGAATGAGTTGAGAAATGGTCTACACCAAGCCGTACAATGTGGATAATAGCATTTGAACTCTCTTAATCCTGGCAAATATCTGGCGAGTGTAGGGATTTTCGCGGCGCCGGAGAAGTGGTGGCTCCAAAAGCTTATCTCCGCCATAATCTTTTTGATGATCGCCGGTCCTCTGGTGGGCTGCGCAGCAGTCGGCAGCCCAGCTCAGGTTACTCAGACTCCCTCGAGTTTTAAGCCTTCCCCTATTGCAGAAGCGCCCATCATGTTCGCGCCTACGCAGCTCGCGACGGCTAGTTTGCCTACATTCACCTCAACCCAGCCTCCACCGGCTTCGTCAATAGCCACTCTTGTCCCGGTCACGCCAACCACCGTGCCAACCCTGGCGGCGACAGCTACCCCGGTCATACCACCTTCTACGACCGCCACCCCGGTCCCGACTATGCCAACCGCCATTCCAACCCCGGCAGCCACAGTTGCTCCCCTGCCCTCTCCTTCCCCGCTGGCCACACCCGCTGTCTCACCACCCCCGGCTCCGCCTCCCTCCCTTGCGGTGCCAACCTTTCCGCCCCCCAACAATGCGGCCGGGAAAGAGCTGGTAGAGGCCGGCAAGAAAGTGTATCTGGCACAATATTGCGGCATCTGTCACCGGCTTAGCCTCCTGGAAACGACCGGCGCTTTTGGCCCTCCGCATGATGGGGTGGGAACAGCCGCCGGGCAGCGTATCAAAGACCCGCAGTATAAAGGCAGGGCAACAACTGCCGCCGAGTATCTTCGGGAGAGTATCTTAAACCCGCAGACATACTATGTAAATGGCTATGCCCAGAGCGCTCATCCCATGGTGGCTTACACCCACCTGAGTGAGCAGGATCTCAATGCTCTGGTTTATATGTTGTTACAACAAAAATAGGTTTCAACCACAGAAAAGGAGTATGATCGATGGTAAGAAAGATGTCTCTACTGACGGCAGGTGTTATCATTCTGTTGGCCTCGGCGCTCTTCGCAGGCGTGGCTTTCGCCCAGGGCGGCGGGAAATCATTGGCAAAGGGGCTTAATGGCCCGCAAGGTGTGTTGGTGGCGCCGGATGGCCAGGTATGGGTGATTGATTCGGGCATCGGTGGGAATCAAGATATATCATTTCCGGTCCCTCAGACCGGCCAGAAGGCCACGGTGAAATATGGTAACACCGCGCGGGTCGTGCGCATCGGCACGGACGGCAAAATGACCGACGTGGTGAGCTTGCCTTCAATTGCTACGGGGGCAGATAACATCGGCGGGGCGCGCCTGGCGCTGCTCAATGGTATGTTATTCGCCACCAACGGCCAGTATTCCATAGATGTCGCTGGAAAACCCTTGACGAATACAGCGGCGATAATTAAGATCGATGGTAACAATGTCACCCAGATCGCCTCTACCTGGGAATTTGAGAAGGCCAATAACCCGGGAGGGTTTGTGGTAGATTCTCATCCCTACGGCCTGGCGGCCGGTCCAGACGGGAAATTATGGGTGGCGGATGCCGGGGGCAATGATTTGCTGAAGGTCGATGCGGCCACAGGCAAAGTAGAACTGGTGGCGGCTTTTCCTGGCATCCCCAGTCCCATTCCTAATGCCAACCGTAATAACGCCCTGGAGACAGACCCGGTCCCAACCGGAGTCACCTTTGACAAAGCAGGCAACGCTTATGTCTCCCTGTTATCCGGTTTCCCATTTACCCCAGGCTCGTCCAAGGTGGTCAAAGTAGCATCCAACGGCCAGTTCAGTGATTATGCTACGGGTTTAACCATGCTGACGGATATCCGCACCGCTCCCGATGGCAATATGTACGCGGTACAGTTTGGCATCTTCACCGATAAAGGTCCCACCCCGAACAGTGGCGCCGTTATCCGCATCAAGGAAGGCAAGGCCTCCGAAGTCGTGGCCGGTAATCTCTCCTTCCCTACTTCCATTGATTTCAATGCCAATGGCGATGCCTACGTGACGATCAACGGTCAAGGCGCCCCTGGTTCCGGTGAGGTGCTCATGTTCGCCGGTTTGACCAAGCAGCCCGGCACTGCCCTAACCGCCGTACCCGTTACCCAGGCTCCGGCCGCCGCTGCCCCGGCAAAGTTGCCTGTTACGGGTGACGACAACACCTCTGCGATTGGGATTCTGCTGGCCTTGTTCGCCGCATTCGTGGTTGTTGTAGGGTATTTAATCAATCGCCGCACTATCAACCGCCCGTCATAATAGACTTTCAGCAGCCTTTAATCGGCGCTGAAAACCCGGTTTCTGTTCAAGAGCCTTTTACGTACTCTTGCAGAAACCGGGTTTCTTTGACTGGCGTTTACGGCTGGCGATGCTGATTTTTACCGGTCTATGGACAGCTTGCTCTAGTAAAATGAAGAGGGCCTGGCTGCTATGAGTTTCATGAACAGGGAAATTCAACCACTGGGATTGCGCGAAAAGCTCGGGGAGCCGCGCCAGGTCACATGCCCAACTCCCGGTTGGGCATGTCACTCTTATGCTCATCATGTGGCAGGAAGACGAAGAACAGGATGCTGGCAACCTGGATAGCGCCGATTACCAGCAGCGCTACCCGCAGCTCAAATACCTGGACCAGGACGGCCCCCAGCAGCGGCCCGATGAAGGATGCCAGGCTGGCGATCAGGTTGGCGATGGCGACGAAGGTGGGCTGCCGCCCCTCCGGGCAGACTTCCAATAACATATCGAAGAGGCCGATATCCACGCTGGAGATGGAGAGGCCCCACAGGACTGCTACCGGGATGAGCCACTGCGGCGAGGGCGTCAGGGCGGTGAAGATCGGGTACAGGCCGAACATAGCGCCGCCGACCATCAGCAGGCGGCGATGCCCCAGCCGGTTCGCGATGCGGCCCCAGAAGGCATAGCCCAGCACCAGCGTCATGTAGCCCGCGGTGCCGCGCAAGCCAATCCACGTATTTGAGGCATTTAAGACGTCGACCCAATACAGGCTGTAGAGGGCCGCCGGCATCGTGATGGCGATGCGGAAGGCCAGGGTAGCCAGGTTGTAGCGCACGAAGGGTTTGCTCTCGGTGAACAGCCGCAAGAAGGTGGTGGCGCGCTGCGCCAGGCTGGCGCCCGCCAGGGTATCGCGCTTTGGCGAGGTGAATGGGGGGATCTTCACCCGGCTGAAACTGATGAGGCTGATCATAGAGGCGGCCCAGGAGATGAAGAACACCACCTGGTAGCCGGTGGGGATAGCGATACGGTCGAGCATAAAACCGAAGAGCACAATGCAGATGGAGGAGACCACGCTCAACAGAGACCAGCGCGTGCCGTTAAATTGCGCCCGCTTGCGGGGGGAGATCGCCTGCTGCACCACGGTGGTCCAGGCCGGGATATAGAGTGCGTTGGGAATAGCAGTCAGGGTCCAGAGCGCCACTGCTACAAAGGGAATGGTGGTTTGGCCGATGAAGAAAGGGGCCAGGGCCAGCAAGAGAAAAGCCAGCCGCGACACTGACGCCGACCAGACGGTCAGCCGCACCAGGTTCTGCTGCCGCTCGGCGTAGGCGCCGCCGGGCAGGTAGAGCAGCACGCCCAGCAGGGCCGGGCCGGAGGTCATCAGACCGATGGTGGAGGCGGAGGCGCCGATGCGCGCCAGGAATACCGATAAATAGGTAGAGATGCCCCCGTCGAGGAATCCCCCCCAAATGGAGGAGATGACCAGATTCCGGTAGTTATGGTCCTCCGTGGTCCGCACATTGCGACCCAGCACGATACCGGCGAAAGCTTGATAGGATTTGCGCAGCAGCGTCGGAAGCATTTAAGTAGGTCGCCAGTGGGCCAGGAGGGACGGCTACCTAAACATCCCGGCCGGTTGCCAGATACCAGAAAGTACCATGTTTACCGGGCTTTGTCAATGATCCATCACAAAGCATTATTGAGATTAAGAAAATCAAACAGGATATAAGGATGGGATAGGATGGATAGGATCTAATTAGACAGAGGCTTGGAAATTTGATTCATCCTCTTTGTTTTATCCTGATCATCCTGCTTTGATCCTTATATCCTGTTGGCTTATGCTGATGGCCCGACTCCGGCGGCCTGCAGACGGCGCTGCACCTCGCGGTAAACGTCCTGCGGCAAGGGGCCACGCTCGAGGGCTTGCACGTTCTCGTGCAGGTGGTCGGGATTGGTGGTGCCGACGATAATCGTGTGGGTATGGGGATGGGTCAAGGTGTAGCGCAACACGAAGGCGCTGCGGCTCTCGCCTGCCTGGCGCAAAGCGTCCAACCCGGCCTCCTCGAACTTGCGCCAGTTCTCCGCCATGCGCTCCCAGGGCGATGCCACCGCGGATAATGGCGCCGGCGCCCTCCTGGGCCACCTTGGTAATCCACCTCTCGTGCTCCCGTTGCAGCGCTGAGTAGGGGATTTGAAATGTATCAAAGACGCCCCAATCCAGGAAGGTAGGTAAGTGGGGCAGCGTACTGGAAACCCCGATCCAGCGGACTTTCCCTTGCTGTTGCATCTCCTCCAGCACCTCCACCAGGTTGCCTTGCTCACAATCTTCTACCGCTGGGTTGTGCAACTGCATCACATCTACGTAGTCAGTTTGCAGCCGCTGCAGGCTCTCGTGCAGGCCGCGCAAGAGATTTTCCCGCGTCCAGATGTGCCCGCTGGGGGAGCAGCCGCACTTGGTCGCCAGGGTGAATTCGGCGCGGCGGTGGCTGATGAATTTACCGATCAGCTCCTCGCTGTTGCCATAATCGTTAGACGTGTCGATGAAGTTGACGCCCGCGTCGAGCACCGCATTCAGTATGCTGTTCGCCTGTTCCTCGGTCATCGTGCGGCGGTGGGCAGCGCCATACCCCAACCGGGTCACACGCAGTCCGGTCCGTCCCAGAATTGTAGTTGGAAGAGCTTGTGCCATACTAATGTTTCTCCTTATGCTCAGTTTCCCAAATATCAAACTCCCCAGGCTCCACCGGATGCCGGGCGTATCCTGCGGCGTGTTGTTGCTCCATTCTGGTTATCCTAATACTGCCTTAACGCCAACTCTAAGGCCTCTCTGATAAAAGCGGAGCGGGTTATGTGCAAAGAGTGGATCATGTTGTCAACTTCGGTGAGCAGAGGTTCGTCAATAGTCATCTGGATAGTTTTCATACTAACCTCATATCTGTGGATCACTATCCATATTATACAACACATCCCACTACATACAAATAATCGGTTAAACAAGTAAATCTACCGACTCACAGGCCAATTCTTCGGCCAGTTCTGCGGGGGTTTCCTGGAAAGGTGAAACGTCACAACGAGCCAGGGCTTATGGAGCCCACCTTTTTATGGGTTTAGTATCCAGGCGCAAGGTATCACACGTAATTTTACCATTATATAGCCAAGTAGGGGTAACCCAGGGCAATCGCATCTAATTTGGATGTTGCACCGTAGAGCCGTCTCGCTCGCATTAGGCGCACATGCGCTTTGGGTGAGATGGATTGACTTCTATCCAAGCACTGCGCATTGCATCCGATCCGTGACTATGCTAGAATCCCATTGAGCCACGGGTCTGCCACTATTTATCCCTTTACTGTCCGATCCCTAGTCGAACCCCAGGAGGTGTCACATGGCTTTTGACAAGGGCTTTGCCTTAGTCATAGGTATTGGAAGCTATTTGCACATCAATGGCGCCAATATCCCGATTTCAGTCAGCGATGCGCAGGAGGTAGGTCGCATCCTCTGTGACCAGAATCTGTGCGGATATCCGTCAGCCCAAGTAACTATCCTCCATGATCATACCGCCAGCCGCCAAAATATTCTCAGCGCGTTGGATAAACTGGCCGGTAAGACTTCCGCTGAGAACACCGTCACCCTGTTCTATTGTGGTCACGGGGCAACTGGTACCGATGGCAACTACTATTTGACGACAGTCGATTCTCAGGTGCAGGGTGATCGCGTTGTCGCCGGCACAGGCATCAGTGAAGTCGACCTGTTGGATAAGCTGCGAGCCATCCCAGCGCAGCGCCTCATTTTATTGTTCAATAGCTGCCACTCTGGTGAACTCTCGCCTGATCTTACCCTCGGCGACCAGGAAACATCGTTCGGCGACGCCAGCCTGCCTGTAAGCGCCGCCGAGGCACTTCTCTCTGCAGGTGAGGGGCGGATCATTATTGCCGCCTCCCGCGCGGCACAAAAGTCCTGGATTGGCGGGGGTAAATTGTCGATTTTCACCCAGGCGCTGGTGGATGGTCTAAGCGGTAAAGGGTACGTGCCCAATAATAACGGCTATATCAGTGCCTTTGGCCTCTATGAGCATATATATACCGCAGTCAAGGAGACTGCTGGTAAACTGGGGAAAACCCAGGAGCCTGAGCTGACGGTGCTCAAGGGGGTTGGACCGTTCCCGGTCTCCTTGTACCGCGGAGCGACCACCCTGGGCACGTTTGACAGCCAGGAATCCCTGCCGGAAGGTTCAGCAGTGCGGGAAGTCGATCAGAAACATAGCGCCCGCCTCTTCCAGACGAAAACCAAAATAGTCACCGCCAGCGGAGAACGCGCCGTAGCTGTTGGAGGCAATGTCACCGGCAGCACAATTATTACGGGCAACCAGAATACCATCCAGCAGTCAACTGGCCGCAACACCGCCCAGACGGCTGGCGGTGGCAGGGCCACCGTTACCGACCGTTCGCGTCGCACCGTATTTGATCAACGCGGCCAGCAGGTGCAGTACCAGTACAACGCTGCCAATGACATCAACTTTGGCGCCGCCCAGAACAGGGCAGACGCTTTAGCCGAGCTGCGCAAGCTCCAGGCAGAACTGGGAAAGGCGAAAGAGGCTGGCGCCATTGAGGAGGATGCCGCCACGGACGCTGCATATCAAGTCACGAAGGCCGTGCAGCAGGCTCAGAAGCCAGATGCAGACCGGCAAACCATCCTCGGCCATTTGGAGCAGGCCAAGGACGTCATTGTCAAGGTTGCCGCCAATGTCACTGCCGCAGGCGGCTTGATAACCGCCGTGAGCCAGGCCATCCAAATGGTGCAGCGCTTATTCTCTTAGGGTATGGCATTTGCCGGTGCGAGGTATCCATGACTATGAGAGGAATTCATGACGACCCCTGACCTGGATGACCTAAAATCCATCCTGGACCGCATCGTCTCAGGCCGGCACACCGCCGCCGACATTGCTGCCCTGATTCATGCCGTATCCCAGGGCCAGCTTCCCGCGGTTACGGGTGATCGCGCCGTGGCCCTGGGCGGCGATGCCAAAGACAGCTTCATCACAACTGGCGATGGTAATATCTTTGTAACTACTCAGCCACCGGATATAGACTGATGAAAGGTCTAACATACTACATATTGTGGTTTTTAAGTCTGAATCGGGCATTTGTAGCCCGTTCAAAAATGCTATTTTGAGGTCCAATCGTCACCTTATGTAAATCTAAACACTAC
>SHYO01000101.1 GCA_009692745.1 Chloroflexota bacterium | reverse complement strand
GCGATAGTTTCCAAAAGTTCACGTTTACTTTTCTGACTCATCATAGCCTCTTTCCTCCCGACCATTTTTGTCGTGCAACCTGATCGGGTAACATTATTATCTGAGGCAACGAATCCGCCAAAGTAAGATTTTCAATGAGGCAATGCGCGAGGTAACAATGCTGGCAAAGTTGGTGTATAATCGAGTAAATCGTATCCCTTTTTAAGGAATCTTTATGCGCATCGCTTCCGTCCTGACCCCCATTTCCGACCACCACCTGACCCTGGCCCGCCAGGTTGGCATCACGGATATCATTATCCGCTACCCCGGGCTGGATTATGACAAACTGGCCCGGCTCAAAGAGCATATTGAATCTTTCGGTCTGCAAGTGCCCGTAGTTGAAGGATACTTGCCGATGGAAGAAGTCAAGCTGGGCACCGCCGGCAGCGCCACAGAGATCGAGCAGATCAAGACCTTGATCTGTAACATGGGCAGGGCTGGCATCCCCATCCTGTGCTATCATTTCATGGCCGGCAGCGATTGGTCGCGCACCTCCTTCACCGAGCGGGAGCGCGGCGGCGCCCTGGTGAGCAGTTTCGATATCGCCAAAATTGCGGCCCTACCGCTGGCCCATCTAGGCCAGATCTCCCAGGAGCAGCTCTGGGCCAACCTGCAAGGTTTCCTGGCAGCCGTCCTCCCGGTGGCCGAAGCGGCAGGAGTTACTATGGCGATGCATCCTGACGATCCCCCCATCGCGGCGCTCCACGGCCTGGCCCGCATCATGTATACCGTCGAAAGTTATGAACGCCTGGTGAGCATGATTCCCAGTCCGCGCAACACGATTTGCTTCTGCCAGGGCACCTTTGCCGAGATGGGGGTTGACATCCCCGCTACCATCCGCCGCCTGGGAGCGCATATCAGTTACGTCCACTTCCGCGATGTCCGCGGTGGGCCAGAGAAGTTTGTCGAAACCTTCCACGATAACGGCCAGACCGATATGGTAGCTGCCATGCGCGCCTATCGCGACATCGGCTTCCAGGGCCCCATGCGCCCCGACCATGTGCCGCAGCTCGCCGGTGAAGAAGAGGGTGAGCCAGGCTACACGATGCTCGGACGCCTCTACGCCGCCGGGTATATGCGCGGCCTGATCCAGGCTGTCACCAGCGAGGTATAAAGCCTATGCCTGCCCTGCTCTACCTGGCGCCCAATCTTCCGACCATACTGGACCACATCCAGGCTGGGCGGAACTCACACGAGGCGGTGAGACCAGGCGGACCAAAGCTGGCGCTGCAACTCCGCTATTTCCTGCAGCCCACCGCCGAGGCTGCCCGCTGGCTCAGCAGCGGGTGGGGAAATAGCCTGGGTGTCCACTTTTTCCAGTTCTATGGGCTGGCTCAGACCATCCTGGCGCAGGCCGGCCGGCCCGTGCCCCAGGTCTCCGATACCGCCGCGCACCGGCTGGTGCGCCACGTGCTGGACGAGATGCATGTTTGCGGTGAATTGACCACCTTTGCCCCTGTGCAGGAGAAGCCCGGCTTCATCCAGATGCTTCAGGATTGGCTGCGGGAGATGAAAACCCAGGGGATCACGCTAGAACAGGTCAGCGCCTCCGCTGCCGCCGGTGGCCAGATCCGCGACAGGCAACTGGCTTTGTTCTACCACAGGTACCAGACTTTCTTGCAACGCGCCGGTATGGCCGATGCTGATGGGCTGCTCTGGTTGGCGAATGAAGCCCTGGCAGCCAATCCGCATATCTTGCAAGACCGGTTGGAGCGCCCCACACCCTTCCTGGTGCTGGGTTTCGACCAGTTCAACCCGGTCCAGGTAAGCATCCTGCAAAATTTGACTGCGCGCCTTTCCCGCCTGGCCGTTTACCTGTTGTGGGATCCCCTGCGCGCGCCTGAGAGCCTGGTCCTGACCCGCCTGCGCCAGACCCGGGCCGAGCTGGAACGCGCCCTAACCGCGGAAAGCCACGTTTTGCCCGATACAGATACTGGCAGGCCGCCACACCTGCACCATCTGCGCCGGACCCTTTTCGAGACCGGAGCAGAGATGGTCTCGATTGACCAGCTCGATCAAAAATCGGGAATTGCATCCATCCAGGCAGTAGCTGCCCCATCCCGCGAAGCTGAGGTGCGCCGGGCGCTGCGCGCTATGAAGCAACTGCTGCTGGACCGGGGTAGCACCGGAGCAGATACTCCTCCTGGCGCCCCAGCCTGCCACCTACCAGCGCATTGTGGCCACGGTGGCAGAAGAGTACGGGGTTCCTGTACAGAGTACACAACCCCTGGCGCTGAACCCGGCCGTCGCTGCGCTCACCAACCTATTACATCTGGCGCCGGACTTCCCCTGGCGCCAGACCTTCGATGCCCTACGCTCCCCTTATATTCGCCAAACCTGGCTCAACGCGCAGGAGTTGGACCTGCTAGATCAGCTTACGCGCCAGCGCCCCGTCGTGGCCGGGAGGAAGCAATGGCACTATGCCTTGCGACCACTGGAGAACTCACTGGGAGAAACGGGGGATGATGAGATAGATATCTCGCCCCTGGCTGCAACACTGCCCCGAGAGTCTCTTCTTACCCTCGCCAGCCGTCTCAAGCAATTTTTCGATTGCCTGACGCCACCAAAACAGGCTACGTATCGGGAGTTTGCCCTGTGGCTGCATAATGCCATTCTGGGTCCGGTCCCAGATAGCAGTGCGCATGGCAGTCCGCAGGAGGATGTACCTCCAACGGAGGTCGATGTCCCTCCGCCGGAGCAGCCACCCAGCCTATACTTGGTCCAGTGCTGTAGCTCTGGTCCCCTGGCCCAGCGGGATCTCGCCGCCCTGACCCAGGTCATCCAGGTTTTGCGGCGATTGGTAGAAGCCACTGACCTGGTACCGCCGGCTGGGAATGGTGCCGTACCCTGGCGTACTTTCCAATCCGAGTTCCTCACCGCCCTGGCAGTTGTGAACCTCACACCGAAACCGGGCCTGCGCTTTACGCCGCTGGAAGGCGCTCGTGATCAGACTACCGATTACCTCTTCGTCCTGGGGCTAAGCGAGGGGGAATTTCCGCGCCCGCCGCAACCCGACCTCTTTTACGCTCCCGGCGAACGGGGGGACCCCGGTGCGCCCGTACCTGGCGGTACGGATTTACCGCTGCGCCGTTTTGACCCAGCCGAGGATGCCTCCCTCTGGTGGCAAGTAGTCAACAACTGCCAGCGCCGCCTGACATTGTTGCGCCCCCGTCTGGATGAAAGTGGCGCGCCCTGGTTGCCTTCTCCCTACTGGGAGGCCGTCCTGCTACAGATTAGCGGCTTGAAAAGCCTGGTAGAAGAGCCGCTGGTAGCCGCTCCCCCGTCAGTTGGCACGGCTGCCAGCCGGCCGGAGCTGCTCACAGCCCTGGCTTTGGCCGGCGCGCAACAGGTACCGCCGGAGATCCGGCCCCAATGGCAAGCTGCCTCAAATGCCTACCAGGCATTTGCCACCCGGCAAAGTTGGGAGAGCCCACCGGGCATATATGAGGGCATCATCTCGGCGCCCGATCTGCTGGCCGAACTGCGCCAACGATTCGGCCCGGAGCATGGTTGGAGCGTTTCGCGCCTCAACCGCTATGGCAACTGCCCCTATGGCTACTTCGCCCAATTTGTGCTGGCCCTGGAACCCCGCCCTGACCCGCAGGAGGGCCTAGATGTGTTACAACGGGGCAGCCTGCTCCACGCTGCCCTGGAGAAACTCTATAACCGCCTGACCCAGGCCGAACTGACGCCTTGCCCGGCCCACCAGGAAGCAATCCTGGTTCACCTGGCAGCCAGTTGCGACGAGATCCTGGCCCATGCGCCGCAACGCTTCGGCTTCCGCGCCGGTGATCTCTGGCAGTATGAAGGCCGGGAGATACAGCGCCTCTTGACAGCCCTGGTGAGTTGAGAATGTACATCCAATGCGGAGGCGGGCGGCTTCCATCCCTATTACCAGGAGCTGCGCTTCGGTCTGGCGCACAGTAGCCTGCCAAAATTGGAGTTGCAGGATGCCGACGGGATTTCTTACTACCTACACGGGGTTATCGACCGCGTCGATCAAGATAGCGATGGTAGAATACGCATTGTCGACTACAAAAGCGGTAGTGCTCCCTTTTCAAAACGGGATATGGAGCAGGGCCTGGCGCTGCAGACCGCCCTCTATGCCATAGCAGCCCATCAATTGCTTCCCAACCATCCTTCAGTGGCGGAAAGCTACTTTCTCCACATCCCCAGCCGTAAAACCAGTCCGAAGATCGCGCCAAGCGGGCCGCCTGATGCCGACGAGACGGTGCGGCAGGCTGTGGAGCAGGCTGCCCGCTTTGTCAGGCAAATACGCGCCGGTTATTTTCCCAGTTTGCCCGGCAAGAGCGAATACGGCAGTACTGCCTGCGCCAAAAGCTGCGCATTTGCCCCCCTCTGCCGGGTCACCCGGCAGAGCCTGACGAAAGCGCGGCGCAACCCTGGTAATCAAAGGGTAAAATAAGATGTCTCCTATGGAGCAAGGCATGAACCGCATAGCAGAACTATACGGCCAGGTGGAATTGACTCCCAGCCGCCCGGTCGTAGCCGGCGCCACCGGCACCTGGGTGCTCACCTACACCACCGGCCAATATGGCTTTGACGATGGCGGCACCATCAAGGTTTTGTGGCGCTTCGTCAGCGATTGGGGCGCCCCCCAGACAGAAAATCCGGCCGCGCCGAATTACCTGACCGCCACCACCAACGGCCAGGCCAGGCTGCGGCTCCATTTCGACCCCAAAGCCTACGTCCGGCCCTGGCAGAAGGGGCTAGTCATCTCGATCTTCGACGCCCCCCTGGAACCGGGCGAAACAGTCACTATCACCTACGGCGACACCTCCGGTGGTTCTCCCGGCACCCGCGCCCAGACCTTTTGGGAAGAGAGTTTTGAATTCAAGGTAGCCGTCGACCCCTTTGGTACCGGCATCTTCACCGAGCTACCCTCATCGCCGGCAATTCCCATCATCAACGGTCCCCCGCTGCAGCTCGTAGTCGTTGCTCCCTCTGAAATCCGGCTGGACCAAGAGTTCACGGTGAAAGTCAGGGCAGAAGACATGTGGGGCAATCCTTGCCGGAACTATATCGGCGCGCTGGCTGCCACTATAGGGCAGAGCCAAACAACCTACCAGGGCGCCCGCCGGGAAAACGGCGTCTATCACATCTCCGGTCTGAGATGTAGCGCTGCCGGTACCTGCATCGTTTCCGTAAAGGATGAGCAAGGATTGCAAGCTGAAAGTAATCCGATCATCTGCCAAAACCCAACGGCTTCTCTGCCGGTGGGGGAGAGACGGCACCCTTTCTGGGGTGACCTGCACGGCCAGAGTGAGGAGACTGTCGGCACGAACTCCGTGGAAGATTATTTCCGCTTCGCCCGCGACTTCGCCATGCTGGACTTTACCGGCCACCAGGGGAACGACTTCCAGATCACGCAGGACTTCTGGGAACGGCTCAAACAAACCGTGCGCGCATTTCACCAGCCGCACCACTTCATCCCCTTCCTGGGATATGAGTGGTCGGCCACCACGCCCGCCGGGGGGGATCGCAATGTCCACCTCATAGAGGATGACGCGCCGCTACACCGCACCAGCCACCAACAGGTAGCAGACCGCTCCGACGAGAGCGCCGACCGTTACCCGATCACGGCCTTGTACCAAACCTTGCGCCAGGAAACCGGGAATCTCGACCCGGCCCAACGCAAAGCCTTGCTCGTGCCCCATATCGGAGGGCGGCCCTGTAACCTGCGCTGGCACGACCCTGAGCTAGAACCAGTGATTGAGATCATCTCCGCCTGGGGCGAATTCGAGTGGCTGCTGCGCGAAGCCCTGGAACGCGGCTATGTCATCGGTTTCTCCGGCGGCAGCGACGACCACAAAGGCCGGCCGGGCGCCAGCCATCCCGGCGCCGGGGCCTTCGGGGTCTACGGCGGATTGACCTGCGTCTATGCGCGGGAATTAACCCGCGCCGCCATTTGGGAAGCTCTCTGGCAGCGCCGCTGCTATGCCACGACCGGCCAGCGCCTCCTGCTGCGCTTCGCCACCGGCTCGCATATGATGGGCGAGATAATAGAAGTCGCCGCGCCCCCACTTTTCCAGGTCGAGGTTATCGGTACCGCTGAGATCGAGCGTGTCGACTTCTTCCGGGGCACGGAGCTGGTCTACACCTTTCCCGCCGCCATGCCCCGCGCCCATGATACCGTGCGCATCGCCTGGAGCGGCGCCCGCATCAAAGGGCGCGCCCGCAATACCAACTGGGACGGTACGCTGCAGATACGGGATGGCGCTATTCGCACGGTGCAGGGCTATGCCTTCGACACGCCCGCCGAGGGTATCCGCTCCCAGTCCCTTGACAGCGTCACCTGGCAATCCGTGACCACCGGAGACACCGACGGCATCATCGTCCAACTCGACGGCACGGACAGCACCCAACTGGAATTCCACACCAACTTGCTGCAGCAAACCCTGACCCTGGGGGAAATCCGGGCGCAGGGCGGCGGTATCACTACCCACCTGGGCGGCGTAGACTTGCAAGTAGTTTTTGAGCTGATGCCCCTGGGCACGGGCCGGCGCCACCTGCAGCTTACCTATACCGACGACCGGCTGCCGGCCGCGATCACCCCCTATTGGGTGCGGGTTACTCAGGTGGACGGCGCCAAAGCCTGGGCCAGTCCTATTTATGTCAAACCAGGCTCTGGGCGCAACGGGTAAGCCAGCCTATGCCCCCCACGACGCAGCAACAGCAAGCCGTCAGCATCGAAGATCGCCCGCTTCTGGTAGACGCCGGGGCAGGCACCGGTAAGACCTGGGTCCTGGTCGAGCGCTTCCTCACCCTGCTGAACCGCCACCCGGATTGGTCCATCGATGCCATTATCGCCGTGACCTTCACCGAAAAAGCCGCCCGCGAGATGCGCAGCCGCATCCGCCAGGGCATCGAAGCCCGCGCCCAGCAAGCTCCCATCACGGGCGAGGGCACCCACTGGCACCGGCGCCGCCGCGACCTGGACCGGCTGCAGGTCGGCACCATCCACGCGCTCTGCGCCCGCATCTTGCGCGAAAACGCCATCGCCGCCGCCATCGATCCGCGCTTCACCATGTTGGACGAGCAGGAGGCCGACCTGCTGCAAGAGGAAGCCTTGCGCCAGGCCCTGGCCGCACTGGTAGACAGTCTCAGCCTGTCCGAACTGCTGGACTCGATGCGCGTCAACGACCTGCGCGAGGAACTGCTCACCTTGCTAAACCATCGCGGCACCGTCCATCATCTCTTCAGCCAATTACCGCCTACCGCAGCGTTGCTCGACCGCTGGCGGGACGAGGTCGCCCTGATGCACCGGGAAGTATGGGACAACCTGCTAGAATCTCTGCCCGGCTTGCAGGAGGCCCTCGACTGCCTCCCTGCAACGGTCATTTCCGATACCACAGATAAACTGGCCCCGGCCGTACTGGCCGCTCAAGCCGGCTGCCAAACTGCGGCGGTCTACGATCTCTCTGGAGCATTCACCCATTTCAACCAGATCAAGCGAGGGGGCGGCAAACAAACCAATTGGGGCGGCAAAGAAGTTCTGGAAGAACTTAAGTCCATGTTGGGGATCCTACAGGAAGCAGGTAAATCCCTGGAAAAAGCGGGATGTCATAAGCAGATTGGGCCGGAGGACGAGCGCGCGGCTGCGGCTCTGCACCACTGGTATGCTGTGTGGCAGCAGGTCGACGCCAGCTACACCGGCCTGAAGGAGGAGCGCCACGCCCTGGACTTTGACAACCTGGAGCTGAAAGCCGAGGCGCTTTTCGGGCAGCAGCCGCGGGACCCCCGCCTCACGGCCTTCCTGGCGGGCATCCGCCACCTGATGGTGGATGAATTCCAGGATACATCCCGAACGGAGTTCGGGGCGGCCACCCAACAGCGCATCATCTATGCTTTGGCCCACCCGGCAGACGGGGGCCGCCTGTTTGTGGCGGGAGACGCCAAGCAGAGCATCTACCGCTTTCGCCAGGCTCAGATCAGCGTCTTCCACCGCACGGCGCAGGACATCGCCGCTGCCGGCGGCCAACCAGCGCTCCTCCTCAATACCTCCTTCCGTACCCACGACAGACTTCTAACCGCCCTCAACGGCGCCTTCGAGCAGATTTTTCAGCCATCAGGTACAGCCTATACCGATTTCGAGGCCCATCCCGGCCCCCTGACTGCCGATCGCCTGTCTCCCCCGCTCCATCCGCTGGCGCCAGCCCCGGTCGAATTGTGGCTGCTGCCGGAAAAGGGGGAGGACGACAGGCGCATCCATGCGGAAGAGGCCCGCCTGTGGGAAGCGCGGCTGCTGGCCGAGCGCCTGTGGGAAGCGCGGCTGCTGGCCGAGCGCCTGTTGGCGCTACAGGCGAACAACTATCCGGTGTGGGACAAAGCCCAGCGCCTTTACCGCCCTTTCCGTTTCAGCGACGCTGCGATTCTCTTCCGCGCCACCACCAGCCTGCCGCTCTACGAAGAGCAATTCAAAGCCGCCGGGCTGCCCTATCTCACCATCAGCGGCCGCGGCTACTTTGACCGGCCGGAGATCCAGGATCTGATCGCGCTGCTAGCCTGCCTTTACAATCCGGCCGATGACCTCAGCCTGGCTACGGTGCTCCGCTCGCCCCTCTTCAGCCTGAGCGATGAGACCCTGTACCGGCTGCGCTGGCAGCGGCCCGCTAACACTCAGGAGGAGCCTGCTGCCCGCCTCTCAGCCACACCTATCCCTTTGATGCCGGCCCTCCAGGCGCCCCCTGCCACGAGCCAGCCGGAGCAGGTCAGCTTTGCCGCTGCTATCCTGGCGGAACTGAGCAGCCTGGCCGGCAAGGTCAACGTCTGGCAGCTCTTACGCACGGCCCTGGATCGCACGGGGTACGAAGCCGTACTAGTCCTCAGCGACTCCCAAGGTGGGTCACAGCGGGTAGCAGGCCGGCAGCGCAGCAATATCCAGAAATTCCTGGAAATGGCGCGCGACCGCGGCGGCGCCAGCCTCTCCGAATTCCTGGGCAAGGTGCAGGATCTGCGTGCCCGGGAAGCGCGCGAGGGTGAGGCCCTGGCCGGCGCCCCGCCGGATGCTGGGGCGGTGCAGCTCATGTCGGTCCATGCCGCCAAAGGGCTGGAATTCCCAGTGGTGGTAGTCGCCAACCTGGGCCGCGGCAGCCGGGGCGGCTCCAACGTGCTGCCCCGCATCCTGCACGATCCGGCATTCGGCCTGGTGTGCAAATCCCGTGATACGCAGGGCGATTGGCAGGAACCGGCCAGCTATTTATGGGCCAAATGGCTCACTAACCGTATGGAAGCGGCGGAAAGCAAGCGTCTGTTCTACATCGCCTGCACCCGCACCGCCGATCTTTTGCTCTTATCCGGGCAAGTGGGCGAAAAGAGTAGCTGGCTGGCCGATATCCTGGCTGCCTGGGAGATTGACCCCACTGCCAGCGACAACGGAATCCGCACCCATGACGATTTCACCCTGCGCGTGTGCCGCCCGGTGGCGCCGCCCGCGGAAGATAAGCCAGCAGCGGCCCTCGCCCCATCCACCCAGGCGGGCCTGCTGCAGATGCCACCCCTGGCCGAACCTTTGCCCCTCGCCCACCGCCCACCGGGAACCGTCTCTCCCTTACTACGCACCCTGCCCACCCTCAGACCCGCAGTGGAACGGGACGAATTCTCTGCCGCAAGCAGCACGAGAACCGGCACGGATAGCACCCTCGACCGGCTGGCGCGCCGCGTCCTGGCCGATTGGAAGTGCCTGGCCTTGCCGCCCCAGAAGCTCGAGCCGCGGTTGGCGGTTTACGCTCACGCGGCAGACATCTTCGCCCCAGATGCTGAGCAACGCGCCGTCGCCGCCGTGCGCCGTATGATCAGCTCCCTGCACCACACTCCGCTGTACCGGGAGATCACCCAGGCTGCGCTGCGCTACCATGACTTGCCCTTCACCCTGGAAACCCCTGCGGGCCTGCTGCGCGGCGCCATCGACCTGCTCTACCGGGACACTGCCGGTGACTGGCGCCTCGTCGCCTGGAGCACCGCCTGGCGGCCCGCTGCCGAGCGCGAAGCCGCCCTGCACGACCACCTGCCCGAACTGGCTCTAGCCGCCCAGGTTGTCAGCCAGACGCTGGGCATCCGGCCGCAGGTCTCCCTCTGCTTCCTTCGGGCGGAGGCGCTGTTGGTGGAGGTTCCGCCAGAGGATTTGGAGCGGGCGTGGGAAGAGATGTCTGGGACACCTTTAGAAAAAGAGACTCATAGGGGCAGTTAGTTTAGAATTCATACACCGAGGTGGTCAGATTTACGCGATGGCCATTATCCAGAACTTTCGTAGAAGGAGAGATACTATTATGTCACAGACCTTACCGGAGACCATCCTGGGACGCACAGGGTTACGCGTGACAAGGCTGGGTTATGGCGGCGCGCACCGCCGCCCTATGACCGAGGAACACGCTGACCGCCTGCTGAATGCCGTGCTCGATGCCGGTATCAACTTCATCGATACGTCTCGCTCTTATGGCAACAGCGAGGAGCTGATCGGTAAATTTATCGGTCACCGCCGGACTGAATTCACCATGGCAACCAAGGGGGGCGGCCACCCCGACGAGATACCCTGGACGCGGGCCAACCTCTTCCGCGGCCTGCACGAGAGCCTGCAGCGCATGAAAACGGACTACATCGATATCATGCAGCTTCACAACCCGTCCATAGCGCAGTGCGAGAGCGGCAACCTGGTGGAAGCGCTAGAAGAAATGCGCCAGCAAGGCAAAGTGCGCTGGATCGCCATCTCCACCAAGCTGCCGGACCTGCCGACTTACTTAGAATGGGGCGTCTTCGATGCCTTTCAAATCCCCTACTCGGCCCTCGAGCGGGAGCACGAGGGCTGGATCACGAAAGTGGCGCAGGCGGGGGCAGGCACCATTATCCGCGGCGGCATCGCTATGGGTGAACCGGGTGTGGGCAAGGGCGAGCAGATGGCCGAGAACTGGGCCAAGTTCGGCGAGGCCGGGCTGGATGAGCTGCGCCAGGAAGGCGAAAGCCGCAGCGCCTTCGTGCTGCGCTACACCTTGACACATCCTGATACGCAGACCATTATCGTCGGCACCACCAATCCCGACCACCTGCAGGAGAATGTGCAAGCCATCTTGCGTGGCCCCCTGCCACAAGACGTTTACCAGGAGACACAACGCCGTCTGCAAGCTGCCGGTGTCGGGCCGACACCTTAAACAGATTAAGATGCGCGCCGGCGGCAGCGTGGTATGGCGCGGCAATGGGGCGCCGTTCAACTATTTCAAGCAGATCACCCCACATTGAGCATAGGAGTAGAGCCATGAATCAGATCGTCATCAATGCCGATCTCGGCCAGGCCAGCATTAGCAAGCACATCTACGGGCACTTTGCCGAGCACCTCGGCCACGGTATCTATGGCGGTTTCTGGGTAGGCGCCGACTCCCTCATTCCCAACACACGGGGAATACGCAACGAGATCGTCGCAGCACTGCGAGCCGTGCGCATCCCCAACCTGCGTTGGCCGGGCGGCTGTTTTGCCGACGAATACCACTGGATGGATGGCATCGGCCCCAACCCACAGCGCCCGGCGATGATCAACACCCACTGGGGTGGTGTCACGGAGAATAACCATTTCGGCACCCACGAGTTTATGGACCTGTGTGAGCAACTGGACTGCGAGCCTTATATCTGCGGCAATGTAGGCAGCGGCACCGTTCAGGAGATGCAGCAATGGGTGGAGTATCTCACCAGCGACGGCGCCAGCCCTATGGCCGACCTGCGCCGCCGCAACGGCCGCGAGGAGCCCTGGCGCGTCCGGTTCTGGGGCGTTGGCAATGAAAGCTGGGGGTGTGGTGGCAACATGAAGGCTGAATATTATGCCCACGAATATCTGCGCTATCAAACCTACTTGCGCAACTTTGGGGACAACCGCATCTTCAAGATCGCCGGTGGCGCTAACGACACCGACTATCACTGGACCGAAGTGCTAATGAAGGAGGCGCGCTCCAACCGGGGCCACCCCTGTATGCACGGGCTCAGCCTGCACTACTATACGCCAGATTCGCCCTCCCGCCTGAAGGGGCACGCCACCCAATTCGGCGAGCAGGAGTGGATTAACATTCTCAACGCGGCTACCAAGATAGACGGGCTGATTACCAATCACACGGCCATCATGGACCAACACGATCCGCAGCGGGACGTCGGGCTGATGGTGGATGAATGGGGCACCTGGTACGCTGTAGAAGCGGGTACGGATCCGAACTTTCTTTATCAACAGAACAGTTTGCGCGACGCCCTGGCGGCCGCCCTGACGCTCAACATCTTCAACCGCCACTGTGAGCGCGTTAGAATGGCCAACATCGCCCAAACCGTGAACGTACTGCAGGCGCTCATCTTAACCGAAGCCGGCAGCGAGCGGATCGTGCTGACGCCCACGTATCACGTCTATGAAATGTACCAGGTCCATCAGGATGCCACCCTGCTGCCTCTCGATCTGCGGTGTGAAGACTATAATTTCGGTAACCAGACCATGCCGGGCCTCAGCGCCACTGCATCCAGGGACCGGGCAGGGCGCGTCCACCTGACACTGTGCCATGTAAATCCCAACCGAAATGTCGACGTCCGGTTTGAAGTCCGTGGTATGGCGCTAAAGGCCGTGACGGGGCGCGTCCTGACGGCGGATCACATGACGGCCCACAACACCTTCAATGCCCCCGCCCAGGTGCGACCATCCGCCTTACCGACCGCCACCATCCAGAACAACCAATTCACCCTCACGATCCCGGCCATGTCCGTCATGGTACTGGAGTTGCAGCCGTCCGCGACGGTATAAAGGAATCCCCCATGCCAGACACTACCTTCCACAACAACGTCACCATCATCACCGGCGCCTCCAGCGGTATCGGGCGCGAGATGGCCTTCCAGCTCGCCCTGCAAGGCGCCCGGCTCGCGCTGGCCGCCAGGGATGCGGCGAAATTGGCAGAGGTCGCCGCCCAATGCCGGCGCCTGGGCGGGCCAGCCCTGGTCGTACCCACCGACGTGGCCCAAGAGGCGGACTGCCGGAACCTCATCGACCACACGGTGGCAACGTATGGGCGCATCGACACCCTGGTCAACAATGCCAGTATCAGCATGTGGGCGATGTTCGAGGAGATGCGCGACCTGCAAGTCTTCGACCAGATCATGCAGGTCAACTACATGGGCTGCGTCTACTGCACCTACTACGCCCTGCCTTATTTGAAAGCCTCCGCCGGCCGGCTCGTGGGCATCTCCAGCATGACCGGCAAAACCGGCGTCCCAACACGCAGTGGTTACGCTGCCAGCAAACACGCCATGGCCGGCTTCTTCGACACACTGCGCATCGAGCTGGCCGGGTACGGCATCAGCGTCACCATGGCCTATCCTGGCTTTGTCGCTACTGAAGTGCGGCAGCGGGCGCTAGGTCCCGATGGCCGCCCGCTGCAAACCAGCCCGCTACAGGAAGCGCGGCTGATGCCCGTAGAGACCTGTGTGCGGATCATCCTGGCGGCAGCGACTAAACGCCAACGCGAGGTGTATACATCCCAGGTAGATCGCTTCGGGCTCTGGTTGAAAATTATTGCCCCGGCCCTGGTAGACCGGATCGCCCGCCGTAGAATCGCCCAGGGGCAGCGCTAAAATCGGGTTAATACGTGAGGTGAAAATTCAAACCATGGAACACCAGATTATCTTTCAGGAAAAGGACCGTTTTGCAGGTTGGCCGGCGAATAACGGTGTGTGGATTTGGGAAGGCAGGGAGATCCTGGTTGGCTTTGTGACCGGCGGATACCAGGTGCAAAAGGGACATAATATCAGCGAACCTTATCAATGCCTGCTCTCCCGCAGCCTGGACGGGGGAAAATCCTGGCAAATGGAAGCGCCTTCAAATTTCATTGGGATGGGTCAACCGCTCGCGCCGCTCCGCCAGGCAATAGATTTCCAACACCCCGGCTTTGCCATGCGGGTATTTGGCGCCGGTTATCACGGCGCCGACGAGAAACGCGGCGGGTTCTTTTTCTCCTACGATCGGGGGAAAACCTGGTCTGGCCCTTACTTTTTGGCAGGGTTGGCGCAGGATACCTGTTTGAAAGATATCGAGTTGACACCCCGCACCGATTACCTGGTTGAGGGGCCGCACACTTGCCTGGTGATGCTGTCAGCACGCCAACCAGACGCGTGGGGCTCCGACAAGATTTTCTGTGCCCGCACCACGGATGGGGGCCGGACCTTCAACTTCCTATCCTGGATCGTGCCGCCGGAGGATGCCTTCCGGGCGGTGATGCCATGTACCGTGCGCTACGCCGGACAAGAACTCGTATCGGTTATCCGACGCAGGCAGATGGGCACCAACACATGTTGGATTGATGCCTATGGTTCACAGGATGCCGGCGCAAGCTGGTCCTTCTTAAGCCGAGTGGGCGACACAGGACAATACAACGGCAATCCCCCGGCGCTGGTCAGGTTACAGAATGGCAGGTTATGTTGTGTCTATGGGCAGCGCACTAGGCGGCAGATGATCGCCCAGTTTAGCGAGGACGCAGGTATCACCTGGGGACAAGAATACATGCTACGAGATGACTATGAGTCTGTCGAAAATGATGGGGACTTGGGATATCCAAGGCTCGTACAAACGGCATCCGGCCAATTGGTCGCCATGTACTACTGGGCAGATAAAGGAAATCTCCAAGAACACATCGCTGCCACCATCTGGGCCCCCACCCCCTAAATACAGCCACAGAGGCACAAGCTGTCGGCTCAGCCTTGCTGAGCATGGGACAGCCGAACACAGAGAATAGAGAGAAAAGCCGGTTTGATGTGCCCCATTTTCATCCTTCATGATACGGCCAAGGGCATGAGAACCGCTATGAAAATCCGTGTCCACATTTGTGGACGATCCACGTAGGTGGACACCCGGCGGTACGCCCTGTAGCGCCGAATTCCATTCGGTCCCCCTTCAAGGACACGCCGGCCCGCGCCCGGATCCCACCACCATCAGATCCGCCACGGTCACCCGTCCATCTTTGTCCAGGTCAAAGTCAGAGTCGTTCCCCTGCCGCCAGTCGCCTGCTACCAGCCTCAGGGTAGACGCGATACACGGTAAGGAAACCGGGGCCAGCACTACGGAATGGGTGTTACGCGAATAGCCGTAACCACCGCCGTTGAAAATCAGAATATCCCAACTGTATGCCCGCCCATACGCGATGGCGGCCGGCTTCTCGGTCAGCGTGTAACTGCTCCCTGCCACCCCGGCAGCACCCTGCCAATAGCCATCCCCGGAGATTTCCAGGTAATACCCATCCTCCGGCGCCTGACGCGGCAACCAGGTAAAGGTCACCGGCAGAGCGCGCGGGACTTCATCATCTGGACCCTGCAACACCACATCGGCTACGTCGAAATCGCCACTGGCCACGACGCTGCCCTGGGTATATTGGGTGATATCCGGTCCATACCAGGCCTGCAAATACCGGTTATCGCTGTGGTTCTCCTTGTTCAGGAAGCGCACGGAGTAGGATTGCTCGGCCGATAGGCTGGCAGCGTCGGCAATCTGATATATGCCATCGGCGCCGGTGACAATCGGCGCCCCCGTCGCATCCGACCACCTGTTTCCGTCGTAAAAGCGGAGCTTCAGCGTAATTCCGGCCGCCGGTTGGCCGCCGGCCGTCACCCGCCCGTGGATGCCTTGCACCACCCTGGCTGTGGCGGTCGGCGAGGGGGTAGCGCTGCTGGTGGGCGTGGGCGTTGGGGAGGCTACCGTCGCGGTTAGTGTACGGGTAGGCGTAGCGGAAGGCGTCCGGCTGGGGATAGGGGTCGCCGTAGCCGACGAGGTGGACCTGGGGAGTGTCGCGGTAGCCGTCAGCGCATCCCCTATCTCTCCATCCACCCAGACCTTAAAATTACCCACCCGCGTGTAGACCCCATACTTCCTCGGCTGGGCGCAACCATCTCCCCAACTGACGATCCCGGCTTGCAGCCACCCGCTATTCTGGACATTCCACACCACTAACGGCCCGCCGCTGTCCCCCTGGCATGAATCCTTCCCCCCTTCAAGCAGCCCGGCGCACAACATATTCCCGGTCACTTGCCCGTCGTAAGAACCCGGCTCATTACATACCGCGTTGGAGATAATCGGCAGAGAGACCTGGCGCAAGGCGTCGGCGTAATTCCCCGAGCCTGTCGTATCTCCCCAGCCCAGCACTGTCGCCAATGTACCGGGCGAGAAGAGGGCGCTATCCTCTAATCCGGCCAGGGGCACGGCAGACTCCGTCGCAGGGGCGGCTAAGTAGAGCAGCCCGATATCGTAATCCTCTGTATTGGGAGTGTACGCCGGGTGGGGAATGATGCGGAGCACATGCAGCCGTTCGCCGCTATTGGAGCTGAGGGTATGCCGGCCTACGATGGCGTCAATCTCCGTTGGAGAGTTTAACCGGCCCGAATCATCGTACAAACAGTGGGCGGCAGTCACTACCCACCGTGAGCGGATCAAGGCCCCACCGCAAAACTGGCCGTAATAGGCATTCGGCTCGCTGGCGGTAACCAGAGCCGCCATCCAGGGGTAGACGCCGGGGTCTGTCTCATGGCCGCCGATGATATCGGCCCCAGGCGATCCGGTAGGCTGCAAAGAGGGATCTGGTCCGCCTGCGTACCGGTCTTCAGGCGCAGGAAAGGAGGCATATGCCGGAACACCCAACAGTACCAGGACGGCCAAAATCAAGAGCAGGCGGGTAAGCTCTTTTTTCTCCATACTGAGTACCCTCAGCAGCAATAAGCCGCCCTCACGGACGGCGGCAGGAGGTTTGGATTCAGATTTCTGGTATCTTATGGTAATTTCCTGCTCAATGTCAAGTCTCGGTGCTGAGTACCCTCAGCAAACTTCAGCCGCAGCACCCCGGCAAATACCACTGCGACCACGCCCAGGGAAATGACCACCGTAGCCAACGCCAACGCCAGGCCATTTGACTTAGCTAATTCCCCAATCACCCACGGACCCGCCGTCGAGCCGATCCCGGCCGACGAAACCACGATCCCGGTCACCGTGCCCGTATACCGGGGGACGCTCTCGGTGATAAACGCCAGAGTCGAAGGGAAGACACTCGACATGCCCAGTCCTGCCAGAAAAATACAGAGGAATGCCGTCCCGATTGACCCGCCAGCCGGCACCGGCATGGACGGCAAGAGCAGAAATAAGGCCACACCCACAGATCCCGTCAGGCTCGCGGCCAGGATCAGCCGTGGCCCGGTAAAACGATGGGCCACCCGGCTGGCCAGGAAACGGCCCATCAGCATCGCCAACCAGAAAACTGAGAGACCGGCCCCAGCGATTACCGCGCTCTGGCCCCGGTTTTCCAGCAGGAAGGTAGATACCCAGGAGGAGAACCCCACTTCGGCGGCTACCGAGAAAAACATGGCGATAACCACCAGCAGCACCAGGGGATGCAGCAACAGGGCTTTGAAACCGGCCCGGGTAATCTGATCTTCTTCGCCGCTGCTGCCTGCCGGGAAAACCTCCCGCCAGATAACCAGGATCAGACCCAGGTAGATCAAGATCATAGCGCCGTATACCAGGCGCCATCCCAGCCCCGCTCCGACCAGCACCCCGGCTGCCAGCGGACTCAGGAAAGCGCCGATGCCGAAGAAAACATGCAACATGTTCATTTGCCCCGCCGCTCTGCCCCGGTAAAGGGTAGCTATCAGGGTATTGCAACAGGCTTCCAGCGACCCACCGGCTAGACCGTTTAACAAGAAAGCCAGGGCCAGAAAGACGAAACCAGGCGCCTGGGAAATACCCAGCAGCGCCAGGGATTGGCCTACCGCCCCCACCAGCATGATCTTCCGCAGCCCGGCCCGGTCAATGAGCACTCCACCGCAGAGAGTGGCGACAGCAAATCCTATCGCAGGCACGGCCGCCAGGAAGCCAGCCTGGGCCTTATCCAGCGCCAAATCCCGCGATACCGCCGGCAGCACCGCCCCGATCACACTTAGCGTAGCCCCAAAACTGGCCATAGACAGGTAGCTGAGCCATGTCAGGCGGCGCAGTTGGGGTGAAATCAACATGCCAGCACGCGCTTCAACGAACATATAGCCTCAAGAGTTGCATATTTAACTATTTCCGTAACTACTCAGCCACTACATATGGGATTGATTAAATACTTTCACCACAATATGTAGTGTTTAGATTTACATAAGGTGATGATTGGGCCTCAAAATAGCATTTTTGAACGGGCTATAAATGCCCGATTCAGACTTAAAAACCACAATA
>SHYO01000100.1 GCA_009692745.1 Chloroflexota bacterium | reverse complement strand
GCGTGGACCGCACGACACTGCACAGCAACGTCATCATCTGCCAAGTAGGTTCGTTCATTGGATCGGCCCTCCAGCATGGATTCGAAAGTACAGCCAGTTTACACCATGTTGCCCACCCCGGCAAAGCTTAACTTAGCGGAAAGTAGAGTATAGGCTATTGGTTGATATGTCAAATGGAAGAAATCGAGAAGAGATGTTAAAATGGGTTTGCGACATACTCTCAAGTGTGGAGGATTATCACATGGCTACAGACACGACGAAGCAAACAGAAGCTACCCTGGCTCATCACTTTCAAGCACTCGGCCAAGGTATAGATGCTATTCTGATGGACTACACTGAGGATTCTATTCTCTTCACCCCCAATGGTCCTGTCCGGGGGTTGGCGGGGCTGCGAGCGTTCTTTGCCGCGTTTTTCAACGATATACCGCCAGGCTTTATGGCAGCTTTCCAAATGGTCCGGCTGGATATTGACGGCGAAATCGGATATTTTCTATGGAAGGCGGAGCCATTTGCCCCTTTGGGTACCGACACATTTGTGGTGCGGCAGGGCAAAATCCTGCGACAGACCTATGCCGCTCACATGCCGTCGTAAGCCCACAGAGTATGAGGTTGGGATTCGCAGTGCTGGAAAGGAGACTAGCTATGCCAACGGTTGAGCGCAGTAAGTTCGTCAAAGCGGGGGACTGGCGCACCTTAGAATCCGGCTGGAATGCTACCTTCAGTTGTATGTTCCGCGCCCCAGCCGGCGCCCAGGTGAAGGTGCGGTACGGTAATGGCTGGCCCTTCGGCAAGGATAGCCAGAAACAGACCCTCGACGGTATAAACAACAAGTCCGTCAATGTCGGTGGTGCGAGTTTAGTCTACGCCCGCGTCCAGATAAAGGTGCAACAAGACGCGACGGTAAATTACACCTATATCGCGACCGGGCCATAGAGTTGCCGCCAGGCGCCTCACCCATCTATTGGTGGCACAAGGACGCCTGATCACAGCGGGGGGTTGGGCTTTTGTAGCCGGGGCGCCAGCCGCTGTAACCAGTAACAGGCCCAGGCCCAGGCCCAGACCCGCGCCAGCAAGTATATGCGCCGCCAGGTGCTCGGGGCGGATCGGCGTGGCGCTGCGACTATGAATTCTGGTCGCGCCATGCAGAAATGCCGTGTAAACTGCTGGCCGTCTTGACGGCGCGGATAATCGCCTGGGCTACCACCTCCGCCGCCGCAACGCCAATAACCGATAGATCCGCCGCCGCCGTCCCCAGGGACAGGGCAAAGACGGTGTCGCCGTCGAACATCGTGTGTACCGGACGGATGGCCCGCGCCAGGCCATCATGGGCCATGCGCGCCACCTGGCTGGCTTGGACCTTCGTTAACTGGGCATTGGTAGCCACCACTGCCAGAGTGGTATTAACCCCTGGCCTGGTCTGGGGGGCTGCGCCCCCTGCGCGCCCCGCTGCATATATCATGGTATCTGTCGAATTGAGGAAATTCTCGCTGCCGGGCTGGCGCGTCCCTGCCAGGATCTTCCCCGTGGCCGGGTCGACCACATCGCCCAGGGCATTAACCGCTGCCAGGGCCGCCACCACTACCCCATTGCTCAAGGTCAAGCTGGCCGATCCGAGACCCCCCTTCATGGCAAACTGCGCTCCTAATAGCTTGCCCACGGTGGCCCCGGTCCCGGCGCCAACACTGCCTTCGTCTACTGGGCCATCTGTCGCCGCCTGGCAGGCCAGGTAACCTTGCGGGGCCGCGGGGCGGATATCGGCCCGGCCAATGGCCAGGTCGAAGAGGATGGCTGCCGGCACAATCGGCACTTTTGCCACCCCCACGTCGAACCCCCAGCCGCGCTCCTCCAGGAAATGCATCACGCCATCTGCGGCGGCCAGACCGAAGGCGCTGCCTCCGCCGAGGAGAATGGCGTTGACCCGCTCCACCAGACATTCCGGCCGCAACAAGTCCGTTTCGCGGGTGCCCGGCGCTGCTCCACGTACATCCACTCCGGCGACTGCCCCCCCTTCACATAAAATCACAGTACATCCGGTAGCCGCATCCCTATCGGTCCAGTGTCCGACGGTAATCCCGCGTACATCTGTCAATGTGCCATTCATCCCATACCACTTTCCTTGGCTTCAATCTGCAGATTTCGCAGAGCTAGATGGACCTCCCGCTCTTCCTGTTGCGCAACTAACTCTAGCGGGGTCACATCGAAATAAATATTGAGAATATGGAAGCTCAAAGGCAGATCTTCCAGCTTGCCGCTATCCGGCAGAAAAAGCTCCCGCCCCTCCCGCGCATGATTTCCTCGGCCGTTATTTGTAATGCCTGGGGAGCCAGTTCGGCTGTCTTACGCAGCAAGGCTGCCCCCTGGCGGGTCAGGTCGGTTGCACCGCTAACCCGGTCTGCGCGCAGGGCTTTAATGCGCTCTGCAATCCACGGTTCCACATAACACCCAACTTCCTTACTGCTTGCTTGTAGTCCCTCACTGGACCTATAATTTATAGATTCATTTTTTCAAGGTACCGAGCACTCTATGCAGATCAAACCATCAATATACTGGGTAAATCCTGACAATAGCGCCGATGGCGGCGAATACCGCAGCAACACCTATCTGATTGGTAGCCATGATAGCGCCTCTAGTGATGGGCTCATATTGATAGATCCAGGACCTTCTGATGATCTGGTGATCCAGCGCATCATGGAATACGCCCACCAGTTGGGAAAACCGATCCGGGATATTATTCTGACCCATGCGCATCCAGATCATAGCCTGGCCGCACCCGAAATACGACGCTTGACCCAGGCGCGATTACATGTCCATCAGCTAGAGCGCCATAACATCGAGCGCTGGGGTGGCTGGGATGAGCAGGTAGATGTGTGGTATGGTGAGGCCGCCGGTTGGCTTGACCTGCCGCAACGCCTCTGGTATGCCCATACCCCCGGCCATTCTCCCGGTCACATGGTGCTCTTCTATCCTACAGCACAAGCACAGAGCTGGCAGGATGCCGGTGCCCTCTTTAGCGGTGACATGGTGCTGGGCGCAGGTACCGTCGCTATTATCCCGCCCCAAGGGCACCTGCGCCAATACCTGGATTCCCTGGTAGACCTGCTCAATTTCCGTCCGGATATCGTCCTCCCTGGCCACGGACCGGTTTTCACGCAGTTGGCCGATAAAGTCCAGGAATATATTGTACGTCGTAAGCAGCGAGAAGCACAAATCTTAGCCTTGCTGGCTGCCGGCCCCCGCAGTTCCGGCAGCTTGATGGCGGATATATATGCCGATATCAGGCCGGATTTCCGCTTCTTCGCGGAAAGCACCATCCGGGCTCACCTGGAAAAATTGATGGAGGATGGCCTGGTTACTACTATCAAAAATGGTGAGAATGAACAGGCAGAGCATCTGCAGTACGCACGCCTCCCCCTGCCATAAACGTTATACTTGATAGGTGCGGGTGAGTGGTGGGAATGTGTGAGGGCTCCTCCCCCAAAATCCTTGACGCCTGCGAACGTATGGTCTATAATCCGGCCCAATAATAGTGAATTAGACGGATATCGCCAGTAAGGATTATCATATGAATAGACGAGGTGGAGGCATGTTTCGTTGGTATCGCGGCCGTCGGCAAACGTTTACGTCGGTCATGGCTATCATCTTCATCGTGCAAGTCGTTTTGATCAGCGCCGGAGTGATTGAAATCAATTTCCGGTTTGAAAATTTCTCTCTCAATGGCGGCGCCATCGTCGGACTGCTACTGCTAGCGTTTATTGCTATTGGTGAGTTGTGGGAGTGGTAGCCTTGCTACACTGTGTTGGGGGTCTAAACATATGAATACATCACCTGCTCCGCTGGCAATCCCCCACGCCGAAACGGCGGAAGCCGTGCTGGCAATGCTCCAGGTCGATTCTGAGATAGGTTTGTCTCAGGAGGAAGCCCAGGAGCGGATCAATCGCTTTGGCTTTAACGAGCTGCAAGAAGAACCTCCCCCCTCCCTGGTCCAGCGTGTCTGGGATCAGTTGCGAGAATTCCTGGTTATCATCTTAATCGTTGCCTGTGTCATATCGGTGCTGGTCGGTGAGCTTGGCGATGCGGCCGCTATATTGGCCATCGTGATCCTCAACACCGTCATCGGCGTGGTGCAAGAATCCCGCGCCGAGAATGCGCTGCGCAGCCTGAAAAAGCTGGCGTCGCCGGAGGCGCAGGTTTTACGGGCCGGGCACTGGCAACGGTTGCTGGGTCGCACGCTCGTGCCGGGCGATATTATCTTGATAGAAACAGGCAACTATGTCGCGGCGGATATCCGCCTGATCGACACCTCCAATCTGCGGGTGGATGAGTCGGCCTTAACCGGAGAGTCGGTGCCGGCGACCAAGCGTTCTCAAGCGGAAGTGGCGCCAGAGGCCATGACCGGCGAGCGGCCCAATATGGCATTTATGAGCACTGTGGTCACCTATGGCCGGGGCAAAGGTGTCGTAGTAGCCACCGGAATGCAAACGGCTGTGGGCCAGATCGCCCAATTGCTGAGTGGTTACAAAGAGGTAGAGACCCCTTTACAGCGTCGCCTGGATGAGATGGGCAAGGTCCTGGGTATCGCGGCTTTGATCGTCTCCGCGATTGTATTCGGTATCGGTATCTACCGCCAACGTGATCCGCTGGATATGTTCTTGACCGCCATCAGTCTGGCGATTGCGGCTGTACCGGAAGGTCTACCTGCGATTGTGACGATCTGCCTGGCGCTGGGCGTGCAGCGGATGATCAAACGGCATGCCCTGGTGCGGAATCTGCCCGTCATCGAGACTCTGGGTAGCGCCACCGTTATCTGTTCGGACAAGACCGGCACCCTCACGCAGAACCAGATGACTATCGATGCTGTTTTTGCCGATGGCAGGGTTTTTCAGGTAAGCGGGAAGGGGTATGATCCCGCCGGTGAGATTCGCCTGGAGGGAGAGGCGATCCAGGGGCCGGATTTTCCCGGGCTCGAGCGCTTGATGCAGGCTGCCGTCTTGTGCAATGATGCACTTTGGGAGGAGCACAGATCCTCCGCCGGGGAGAAAGCTACCTGGAGTATTGTCGGTGATCCTACAGAAGGGGCTCTCCTGGTCGCTGCAGGCAAGCTTGGGCTGGATCGGCAGGCCCTCAATGCAACCTATCCAAGGTTGGCTGAGATCCCCTTCGACTCGACCCGCAAACGGATGACGACGATTCATGCCAACCCTGATGGGTCAGGATATGTGGCTTCCGTGAAGGGAGCTACGGAACTGGTGCTGGAGTTATCCGACCGCATATATACTGGCAGGCAGGTGATGGCGCTAAGTGGTGCGCAGCGCGAAGAGATTCTGCGCCTCAACCGCCTGTGGGCGTCACAAGCACTGCGTATTCTGGCTTTTGCCTACCGCCCTATATCGGAGGTGCCGGATGAACCGGATGCCGCCAGCCTCGAATCCGACCTGATCTTCCTGGGATTGGCGGCGATGCGCGATCCCGCCCGGGAAGAGGTCAAGGCGGCCATCGCCATCGCCCAAGCGGCAGGTTTGCAGACGGTGATGATTACCGGCGATAACCGGGAAACGGCGCTGGCGATTGCCAAAGAATTGCAATTGGTTATCGATGACCAGGGGGTGATGACAGGGAGTGAGTTGGAACGGATGGGGGATGAAGAATTAGCCCGCCGCGTGGACCAGGTCAAGGTCTTCGCCCGCGTTTCTCCTGAACATAAGCTCCGCATCGTGGAGGCTTTGCAGGCCAACCCGGATCATGTGATCGCCATGACAGGGGATGGCGTGAATGACGCCCCGGCCCTCAAACGCGCTCACATCGGTGTAGCGATGGGTATCACCGGTACCGACGTAGCCAAAGAGATGGCCGATATGGTCTTGACTGACGATAACTACGCCAGTATTGTCGCGGCTATTGAGGAAGGGCGGGTGATCTATGCGAATATCCGCAAGTTTGTCTTCTTTCTTCTCTCCTGTAACGCGGGGGAAGTTCTGATCGTGCTAGCGGCGACCATCGCCTTCGGTTTTCCCCTGCTGCACCCTATCCAACTGCTGTGGTTAAACCTGGTAACCGATGGGTTACCGGCTGTGGCGTTGGGGGTGGAAACTGGAGATCCGGATATCATGACCCGCCCACCGCGTCCCGTGCGGGAACCGATCATCAACCGGCGCATGTGGATCCTGATTGGCATCCAGGCCATCGTTGATGCCAGTGCCACCCTGGGGGTTTATGGTATGGCCTTGATGGCCGGTGAGCCTGCGATCGTGGCAGAAACCATGGCCTTCACTACCCTGGTCTGCGCTGAGTTGGTCAGGGCTTATACCTCTCGTTCCGAATTTCATTCGGTTTTTACCATTGGCGTTTTCAAAAATCGTTTCATGGTTCTGGCTACCGGCATTTCTCTGCTACTACTCCTCGTGGTTATGTACGTACCTTTCCTGCAGCCGCTCTTCTATACTTTTCCCCTTTCCCTGCGAGACTGGCTGAAAATCTTGCCGTTTATCTTCCTCCCTGCTGTGGGGGCCGAGGTTGCCAAGTTGGTATTGCGCCATCTTCTACCCAGGGACGATGATAAGCGCAATCATGCCGCAGCATGCTGAGTATACTCAGCCGGAGCTGTACTCAGCCGGCAATTATAAATTGATTCATTGATATCTACCCGGGAAATAAGCCGAAAAATGAATTTTAGAGGGAATGCCGGCCGGGCTGTACTCTGGCTGAAATTTATGCTTTTGCAACGTTCCCGTCACCGGCGTCTGGTACTGGAGCATGTGGCTGGCTTACCGCTGGTGATTCTGCCGGAGGTCTTTAACCCGGCGCTCTTCTATAGCAGCCTACTGCTGGCCCAGGAGGTGGCCAACTGGCCGATTCACCCGCAAACAAAAGTATTGGACTTAGGCACGGGGAGTGGTCTGCTGGCTTTAACTGCGGCCCGGCGCGCCACGCAGGTAGTAGCTACCGATATTAATCCCGCAGCCATCCGTTGTCTCCAAATAAATGCCCTATTGAACCACCTGGAGCAGCGCATCGCAGCGCGGGTAGGTGATCTGTTCGACCCGGTAGCGGGGGAACAGTTTGACCTGATTTTCTTCAATCCGCCCTATTTCCCGGTCAAAGATCGCAAAGGGTCCGGTTTACAGAAAGAGGCGGCCTGGAACTATGCCTGGCACGATTTCTCCCAGGTGCGCTCCCGCTTCACCGCCCAGGTCAGGCGCCATCTCTTACCTGCTGGGCAGCTACTGCTGGTGGATTCCGACCGCGCCGGTTCCAACATCCCTGTAGCGCTGGGAAGGGCCGGGCTACAGGTGCATACCATCCGCCAGAAAGAATTGCTGAGCGGTGAAACCCTTTCCGTATATGCCGCTACGCATCCGTTGTAGGATAATTGGTAGCTTGCACCTGCCACAGCACGCGCAAGCCCTCTCCCCGGAACGGCTTGTCCTCCGCTCCGCTCTGGCTATGACCCAGGCTCCAGCGGGCCGGCCAGGCCAGGGTTTCTGCCCCCCTGGCAGACAGCGAGCTTAGCGAGGTCCAACCGCTGCTAGCGCCAGGACGCCACAGCACACCTCCCGGACCCATGCCGGTATGGAGGGCTATCTGAAAATCGAAGGGGTTGCCGGGATCGAGGCGCGGGCCATGCCAAAACTCAGCGCCTTTACCTGTCTCCGGTAGCAAGATCACCGTGAGCGCAGCGGTCCCGGCCGGAAAGCCTACCCAGATAGTAGGGGGACCGTCACCAGCGTTCCAGCCGCTTAAGAGCGTCTGATCTGCTGCAGTTGGGCTTTCCGGGAGGAGCCCGGAAAAGCGCCAGGAAAAAATGTTTGCTTGCGCCGCCCTGCTGCCCGCTAGGTTCGGTGGTAGCGGCAGCGTTGAAATAGCGGGATTTATCACTTCCCACTTATCCGGCGCAGGGCTGGCCAGGGGCCATGCCAGCCATTCCCGTACCTGCCCCTGGCTGTCTAACACCTGGTAGCGTAACCCTGCCGCATCGATGGCCCCCTGCACCAGGTGCAGATACTCTGTGGCGCCGGGCATAAACCCACCAGGACCGGCAATCGTGCCCGCGCCGCCGCTGGTGATCTGCAGCACCCCTTGGTGTACCTGCACATCGAAAGCGATGATATGGCTGCAAAGGTAAGCCAACACGCCATGCCTCACCAATACCTCCCAGAATGCCTCTCCCTGGCCGGGCACAATGCGCCATTGAGGATATAGTCCGTAACCGTTGACCGGGTGTACCGGGTGGTGGCCCATCACTACTTTGTAACGCGCATCCGCGTTTTGGCGCAAAACCTGGTCCAGCCAGACATGCTCCACATACCCACTGCCGCCCAGGCCGGAAAAGGCCGTGTTTACGGCTACCAGCAACAGATCCCCGCGGCGCACAAAATAGGCTAACCCCTGCTGATCTGGCGGCCCATTGCCGGGTATATCCGCAAAGGTCTCGCGCCAGATACTTTCGCTCTGTATATCGTAAGTGTTATGATTGCTGGTGAGATGGTATAATGGGCTGATATGAGGATCTAGCCAGGCCATTTCCTCGCTGAGCCAATAGCGCCATTGGCGGCGCAGCTCCTGGGCATCCGGTATAGAGCCTCCGATGTGATCACCGAGGAAAGAGATGAATTCCGGGGCCGGCCTGAGCCGGCGCAAGACCGCATTTACCGCCGCAAAATTGGCCCCGTTTTGCCTGCCGGGTATACCGGAACAGCAATCGCCGTACAGGACGAATTGGTGGCCCGCCGCGCGGGGCAGCAGGGCTGGAATAGTCTGTAGTGATTCTATCGCCATTGGAATGTACCTCTCTGACTATTGACAGATGGACTGGGAATTCGTGGGGCCAGATTATAAGCTCAACCCAGGAGAAGCGCAAACGCTACATTCCCCTGCAAGGAGTAAAACATACCGCTGAGTACTCTCGATGGGGGGTAGTATAGCCCCTTGTGGGCGTGGGGACGGGCACAAGGCCCTATGCTACCTGTCAATATCCACTACTTTGCGCATACAAAAATACCGAAGTATCATTGTCGCAAAAGGAGAATAACTCGTATGAAAATCGGCGTCTTTACGGTCATGTTGCCGGATCTTACCCCTGAGGCTGCCGCAGCAGCTTTGCAAGCTGCCGGATATGATGGTATCGAGTGGCGGGTTACCCGCACCGCCGCTGAACGGCTCCGCGAAGCCCCCTCTTTCTGGGGCAACAATTATTGTACCCTTGCGCCTACCGCAGAAGATGCCCAGCGGGCCCGCACCCTGGCAGCAGCTCACAGCCTGGCGCTGCCCAGCCTGGGCACGTATATCCCTGTGGGTGATCTGCAGGCCACCGAGAACGCCATGCGTTTTGCCCAAATTGCCGGCGCACCGCAAATTCGGGTGAGCGCAGGCGCCATCCAGGATACCACCTATACCCAGAGTTTTAAGCTCGCCAGGACGTACCTGGCAAAGGTGGCAGAGCTGGCAGAGCGGTATCACATTAAGGCCCTCATCGAAACCCACCATCGGTCCATTGTGCCCAGCGCCTCTCTGGCCTACCGGCTGGTTTCAGATTTTGATCCGCAGCAGATCGGGGTGCTTTACGACCCGGGCAACATGGTGTATGAAGGATTTGAGGCCTACCGCCTGGGTCTGGATTTGCTGGGGCCTTACCTGTCCCATGTGCATATCAAAAATGGCGCCTTCAACCGGCCTGTCGCGGGCGGGGTATGGGCGCCCCAGGCCGCACCGCTGGAAGATGGCGTGGTGGACTTTCCTGACTTCTTTGCCGCCTTACGCGGCGTGGGGTATGATGGCTGGCTGGTGGTAGAAGATTTCAGCGCCACCCGGCCCAGCCTGGATACATTGCACCACAATATCGGTTTTATCAAACAAGCTCTGGCATAATCATCCGGCATGTGATATTATCCCGCTTCTATTTGGCCAGGAGAAAAGAGGACTATTATGGCTGAGACCACAAATCCCACCGCGCCAGATCCCCAGGTTGCCAAACCGTTGCGCTTTGCTATCATCGGCGTCGGCGCCGGTATCTTTAAGCTGCACCGCCCGGGATTGGCGGCTATCGGCGCCGACATAGTGGGCGTGTCCGACGTCAATCAGGAGATGGGCCGGCGGAGGGCGGCGGAATTAGGCTGCCCCTTCTATGCAGATTCCCACGAGATGTTACTGCAAACGCAGCCCGAGGTGGTATCGATCATCACGCCGCACCCCTTTCATGCGCCCTTAGCTATCGATAGTATGCGCGCCGGCGCCCATGTCTTGGTGGAGAAACCGATCGCAATCCAGGTAGCCGAGGCGGACAAAATGGTCGAAACGGCGCGCGAAACGGGGCGGCTGCTGGCGGTAAATTACCAGATGCGCCACCGGCCAGAAATCCAGGCTATCCATCGCCTGATCCAGGAGGGCAGCCTGGGCATCCTGCAGCATGTAGATATGGTCGCTACCTGGCTGCGCACGGCCGCTTATTATAAATCCGGCGGCTGGCGCGGCACATGGAGCGGTGAGGGCGGTGGGGTGTTGATGAACCAGGCGCCCCACAACCTGGATCTGCTGTGTTATTTCTTTGGCTTGCCCAGCCGGGTTGTCGGCTGGACTCGCACCTTGCTCCACCCGCTGGAGACGGAGGATACCGCCCAGGCCATGTTGGAATGGCCAGACGGGTTGCTGGGATCGCTGCACATCAGCACCGCCGAGGCCGGCCAACCGGAGCGGTTGGAGATTACTGGCACGCACGGCTTCATCCAATTGACCAAAGATGCTTTTGTATTGAACCAATTCGAGCGCGACCTGCGGGAACATATCATCATCAGCCCCGGCGGCTTCGATGCGATAGGCTGGAGCCCTGCCACCGTAGAATTGGCAAAGGGCAGCGGCGATCATCTGGCTGTCTATCGCAATCTGCAGGATGCCATCCGTAACGGCGCCCCGCTGACGGCGAGCGGCGAGTCCGCCCGTATGTCTCTGGAGCTGGCGAATAGCATGATCTACTCGAGCTACAAAAGGACAGAGGTGCAGCTCCCGCTGGATCGCCAGAAGTACGCCGCTCTCTTAGAGGATTTGAAGGCCAACCGCGTCCTGGCCTGAGCCACGGATTGTTCGCATAAAACGCACATAACCATCTTGCGAGGAGGAAGAATGCCCCCCTCTTGGTCACATGACATTGGAATTGCCATTCTAGGAGCTGGTATGGTGGCCCGGTATCATCTCCACGCCATCGAGGCCAATGCTGATTTGGGAGCCAGATTAGTGGCTATAGGCCACCATAACCCCGCCCGCTTTGGCGAGATTAGCGCCCAGTTCGGCGTGCCCTGTCTCGACCAGCAGGCTTTGCTGGCGCATCCCGCCGTGGATGTGGTTTGTATCTGTACCCCCAGTGGGCAGCATGCCGCCCAGGCGATAGCCGCGGCCCGGGCGGGCAAACATATCTTGGTAGAAAAGCCGATGGCGCTCAGCCTGGCCGATGCCGACAGCATGATCGCGGCCGCCCAACAAGCCGGCGTGCAGCTCGGCGTGGTGCTGCAGCGCCGCGTCGATCCCCTATTTCGCCGTATCTACGACGCTATACAAGCCGGTGACCTGGGCCGCCTGACCTTGGGCCTGGTCACCTTGCCCTACAACCGCTCCGATGCCTATTATAAGCAGGCGGCCTGGCGCGGCACCTGGGCTGAAGATGGCGGCGGTGTGCTGATGAACCAGGGTATCCACCAGGTTGATCTGTTACTCTGGTATATGGGAGATCCGGTAAAGGTGCAGGCCTCTGCCAACACCCTGCTGCGCCAGATTGAGGTGGAAGATACCCTCGTAGCTACCCTGACCTTTGACAACGGGGCCCTGGCGACGATCACGGCTACCACCACGGCGGCGCCCGGTTTTCCCCATCGCATCGAAATCTATGGCACAGCCGGGGGCATCCAGGTGGAGGGCGAGGGTGTGGTCCGCTGGACGGTCGCAGATCCGGCCCGCGCTACGATAGAACCGGTCGAAAACCGCCAGCCGGCGGCTGCCGGCGCCGGCAGCGACCCCAAGAGTATTTCACCCAGCGGCCACATTGCCATCCTACGCGATTTGATCCAGGCGGTGCGTGCCGGCCGGGCGCCCCACATCGATGGGGCGGAAGGGCGGCGCAGCCTGGCAGCCGTGCTCGCCGTCTATGCCGCCGGTCTCAATCCGCACGCTACAGTGCAAGGAGATTAGCTACCTATGAATTCCGAAACAATGCATTCCGCAACCGAGACGGGCGCTCCTTATTTTGCCATCAGCGCCTTCGGCGATGAAATTGACGCTGATTTACACAAACAGTTGGCGCTACTGCAGGAATTAAACATCGGCTACCTGGAATTCCGCGGCGCTTGGGGGAAAAACGTCTTGACCCTGCAGGATAGTGAGGTGGCCCAGGTGCAACAGATGTGCCACGATGCCGGCATCAGAGTCAGTTGTATCGGCTGCCCCGTGGGGAAAACGCCGATTACGCAACCCATAAAAACGGAAATCTCTAACCTGAAACGCATCTTTGAGATTGCCACCGCGCTGGGAACCCGGCGCGTGCGCATCTTCTCTTTTTACCCGCCCAACCATGAGCAGGGCAATGCCGGTTTCGACAGTTATTTGGCAGAGGCTACCACGCGCCTGGCACGCCTTACCGAGTTAGCTGCCAGGGAGGATTTTCTGCTGCTGCTGGAAAACGAGCGCGGCATCGTCGGCGATATTCCCGCCCGCTGCCATGCCCTGCTGCAGGCGATTAACAGCCCGCACCTGCGTTTCCTGTGGGATCCGGCTAACTTTGTGGTGGTGGGCGTTGCCCAACCCACCGCAAAGTACTGGTCGCTGTTGCGCCCTTATACCACCTATATCCATGTCAAAGATGCCCTGCTGGCGGACGGCGCCATTCGCGCCGCCGGGGAAGGGGATGGACAGATAGGGATGCTGCTATCCCTGCTACGGGACCAGGGGTACCGGGGGTTTCTGGCGTTGGAGCCCCACCTGGCCCATGCGGGCGCGCGTGGCGGGTTCAGCGGCCCGCAGGGTATGGCCTATGCCGCCACACAGCTCCGCCAGTTAATGGCCCAGATGGGTTGCGAAGAAAAGCACTGAGACATCAAAACTGTCGCCCCAGAGTACTGGGGAATTAGACGATCTTCAGGAGAACATTATGCGTATCGGTCTATGCGGGTCGGTTCAAAGTATCATGGCGCAGCCGGATTTCCCCTTCCAGGCGCTGGACTACATGGAAGAAGGGGTACAACGGTATCTCAAGCCGGAAGCCCCCGAGGCGGAATTTATCGAGAACCTGCGCGCTTTCGAGAAATGTCCGCTGCCGGTGGAAGCCGCCAACGTCTTCCTGCCGGCGGACTTAAAATGTGTCGGGCCGGTCATTGACCACGAGCGCCTGGCGCGCTACGTGCAGACCGCCATGGCGCGCGCCGGTCAGGCACAGATCAAGATTATCGTTTTCGGCAGCGGTAGGTCGCGCTTTGTGCCGGAAGGTTTTTCGCGCGAGGCGGCGTTTGCCCAGCTCACCACCGCGCTAAAGCAGTGGGGCGAGTGGGCGGCGCCTTACGGCGTAACCTTTGCTATCGAGCCGCTGAACACAGCCGAGTGCAACATTATTACCTCGGTGGCGGAAGGCGCCGCGCTGGCCAAAAGCGTCAACCATCCCAACGTCAAACTGCTGGCCGATATTTACCATATGACGCGCGAGAATGAACCAGCCGGTAACATCGAGGATGCCGGGCCGCTGCTGGTACATGCCCACGTGGCCGAAAATGCCGCCCACACCCCCCCCGGCGTGGCTGGCGACGATTTTCATCCTTATCTGCGCGCCTTCCACCGCGCCGGTTACCCTGCCCGTCTCTCGCTGGAGTGCAACTGGCAAGATTTGGCCGGGCAGCTCGGGCCGAGTGTGGCCTATCTACGCCGGCAGTTGCAAGAGGTCGGCTATAAATAATCCTTTTCAGCGGAGCAGCTCTTATGACACCTCAGATGAAGATTTTAGGGTTACATCACATCACCCTGGTTTGCGCCGATGCGCAACGCACCGTGGATTTTTATACGCGGGTGCTGGGCCAGCGCTTCGTCAAAAAAACCATAAACTTCGATGATCCGGGCAGTTACCACCTGTACTTCGGCGATGAGCTAGGCCGGCCCGGATCGGCCATCACCTTTTTTGAATGGCCCGATGCAGCCCAGGGGAAACCGGGCATTGGCGGTACCCATCATGTTGCCCTGCAGGTGAAAGATTATCAGGGCCTGCTGCAGTGGAAGCGGCGCCTGGTGGACCTGGGGCTGCGGGTGACGGGACCGTTGGACCGCCATTACTTTGTCTCGATCTATTTTAACGATCCCGACGGCGCCATCCTGGAGATCGCTACCCAGGGACCGGGGTTCGCCATAGATGAACCGGTGGATCGGCTAGGGACGGAATATCGCCAACCCCCTCCGGAAATGGTCGTCAGGAACCGGGACGAGGCCCGGATCAAGGCGGCGACCTGGCCGGAGCCGGTGCCGCAAATTACACCGGACATGGCTCTGGGCTACGGCATGCACCATATCACGGCCATCGGCACCGCTATTAAGCAGACCGATGCCTTTTTCGGTGAATTGTTGGGGTTGCAGCGCGTCAAGCTCACTTCCAATTTTGATGATCCGAGCTCCGCCCACTGGTATTGGGGCCTGGAGAACGGCCGCCCCGGCACCTTGATCACCTATTTCGAGCGTAATCCGGCGGTGGAAAAGCGCGTCCGCATGGGCAGCGGCCAGACGCACCATTTCGCCCTGGCGGTTGCCGACGCGGAAAGCCAGCTCGCCTGGCGCGAGAAGCTGCTGCGCGCCGGGCTGCGCGTCTCGCCGGTGATGGACCGCATCTATTTTAAGAGCATCTATACCAATGATCCCGACGGCCATATCGTTGAGTTGGCTACCGCCGGACCGGGCTTTACCGTGGACGAGGAGCCGGCCCACCTGGGCCAGAGTTTGCAGCTCCCCCCCTGGTTGGAAGAGCAGCGCGCGGAGATCGAGCGCGGATTGCGCCCCCTGAGTGTGCCGCCATGGCCCGTGGGGCAGGTCGCCTGAGATGGCGCGCGCGAGTACTCGCGGCTCAACCGGCAAGCTGCCAGGTCCGCACCAAAATCAGCCCGTGCTGTCCGCCGGCGCCCCCCTGGAACAGGCTGGCGCGGCGATGATCATGGTACATGGGCGCGGCGCGTCAGCGGAAGATATCCTCTCCCTGGCGGACGAGTTTTCCCGGCCGGAGTTTATCTTCCTGGCGCCCCAAGCCGCCGGCAACATCTGGTATCCCAACACCTTCCTGGCGCCTCTTGCCAGCAACGAGCCCGGTATCTCCTCCGGCATGGCCGTCATTGCAGACCTGTTGGAGCGGTTGGCGGCGGCCGAGCTGCCGCCGGAGCGCACCATACTGCTGGGCTTTTCCCAGGGGGCCTGTTTGAGCCTGGAATTTGCCGCGCGCCACGCGCGCCGCTACGGTGGCGTAGTGGGGTTGAGCGGCGGCCTGATTGGCCCTGACGGCACGCCGCGCGATTATGCCGGCTCATTGGGTGGTACACCGCTCTTCCTGGGGTGCAGCGATGTGGATTTCCACATCCCCAAGGCGCGGGTAAACCTCTCGGCAAAGGTCTTACGCCGCCTGGGAGCGGATGTCACCGAGCGCCTCTATCCCGCCATGGGCCATACTATTAACCGCGATGAGATTGAATTTGTGCAGCGCATGATGGCTGCCCTGGTGGAGAAATGATATGGAGGGGCAGATGACCACGATTGTGCCGGAAGAGTTGCATCCGCGGGATGCCTACCGCTTACTCATCAGCGTGCTCGTGCCCCGCCCCATCGCCTGGGTTTCAACCCTGGGCGCCGATGGCAGCGCCAACCTGGCGCCCTTTTCTTTCTTTAACGGGGTAGCGGGCTCTCCTCCCACGGTGATGGTGTCCGTGGGGCAGAGGGCGGGACATGCCAAAGACACCTTGCGGAACGTGCAGGAAACCGGCGAATTTGTGCTCCATATCGTCAACGAGGAACTGGCCGAGGCGATGAACTTCACCTCCGGCGAGTGGGATTACGATGTAGACGAATGGCAGAAAGCCGGACTGGCGCAACTGCCCTCCATTGACGTCCGGCCGCCGCGTATCGCCGCGGCGCCGGTGGCGCTGGAGGCCAAGCTGGTGCAAACCGTGCCGGTGCCCGGCAGCTCCTATACCATGATCCTGGGGCGCATCGTGCGCTTTCACATCCGCCAGGACTTGCTGCGCCCCAACGGCATGGTAGACGCTGCCCTGCTGCGCCCCGTGGCCCGCCTGGCCGGGGACGAATACACCACTATCGGCTCCATCTTTACGATGGCGCGTCCCCAGGTTTGAGACTTTTTAGAAGAAGCCCCGTATCATCAGCATAAAGCCGACCAGTATCAGCGGCACGCCCACTATCGCGCCGACCACGGTGAGGGTGATAATGATCCCGCTAATCATCAAGACCAGCCCCAGGATCACCGCCACCAGCCGCCCCGTCAACCCCACGATTGTGGCTATCAACCGCCAGATGGCCCAGAAGGGCCATAAAAACCAGGGTACCCTTTTTGTGACTACCATTGATTTCCTCCTCAATCAGCCCGCTCCACCGGCGCAGCATATTTTCTATCTTTAAATTCACGATTATAATACGCAACATCAGCCCAACAGGGTGCAAGGCTTAAAGGACGGAGGTATATGCCTATGGAGAGCAAAGCGCCTATCCCCCTCTCCCTGCTGCAGGGCAAAACGCTGCCTGCCCTGGTACAGGCCTATTTTGAGTTCTGCCACCTCAAGCAGCTCTACCGCCAGGGGTGGCTGCGGCGCGGTGTGCCGCCGGAGCGCTGCGAGAGCGTGGCCGAGCACTCTTTCGGCGTAGCGCTGCTGGCTTTGTTTCTCTGCGACGCCTATTTTCCCCAGCTTGACCAGGTCCAGGTGCTGCGCACGGCATTGCTGCACGATTTCGGTGAGATCTATGTGGGAGACCTGACCCCTGTCGATGACGTCACGCCGCAGGAGAAACACCGGCGCGAGCAGCAGGCTATCGACCAGGTGCTGGCTAAGTTACCCAACGGGTCGGCGTATATCGCCCTGTGGCAAGCGTACGAGGCCGAGGCGACCCCGGAAGCGCTCTTTGTGCGCCAGGTCGACCGGCTGGAAATGGCGCTCCAGGCGACCGTCTACCACCGCCAGGGGTTGCTGCGCGACCCGGCCGAGTTCTTCGCCTCCGTGCGCCGCGTCATCGTCGCCCCCGAGCTGCTGGCGATCCTGGCAGCGCTGGAAGGGCTGCTGACCTGAGAATGATGGTGCGACCGCGGGTCTGGTGTACAGCCACGATCTGTCGCGCATCATTTTTGGAAGAATAGTTAGCATTGACACGGATTAAGAACCCAGGTACTATACCACGTAGCCATGAAGATCGAAATCAAGCTGCGGGTGGGAAACCAGACCGTCACAGACACGGCCTTTTCCCCCATTCCAGGAGCCAACGTCAGCGACACGACGGATGGCGCCTTCCTGGCAGCCCAGTTGATGATCTACGTTTGCCACCACACGCTGCGCCTGCATAACAAAGGTATCTGCCCTGGGAGGTCGGGTTATGTCCACTGGACTGAACATCGTCATCACCATCGGCGCGAGGGATGCGCAGCGGGATGCCTATGCGGTGCAACTCCAGCATGAGGGAAATATCCTGGCCAACATCTGGGCCCAGCTCAACCGCCAGGCGCTGCTGGAGGATGAGCATAACTACAGCGCCCACGACTACGGCATGGAGCTCTATGACGCGCTTTTCACCGGCGCGGTGCGCGATGCCTACCAGCGCCTGATCGGCCAGGCCGGCGCCGAGACAGCCATCCGCGTGCAACTGGTCATCCACCCCGACGCTCCCGAGCTACACGCGTTGCCCTGGGAGCGGCTCTTCCACGTCTTCGACCAAGGGGAGATCCCCCTGGCTGCCTCCGCACGGACCCCCTTCTCCCGCTTCCTGGTCAGCGGCGTCGGCGACCAGCCGCCCGTCCAAGAGCTCCCCCTGCGCCTGCTCGTGGCGATCGCCAATCCCACGGGCTTGCCGGACGGCTGCTCGCCCCTGGACGTGGCCGGGGAGGCAGCCAGCCTGGCTGCCCTGCTGGCAGGTTTCTCAGGCGTCATCCAGGGCACCCTCCTCGCCGGTCGCAGCGGTAGCGGTCTGCCCGCCGACCTGCGCAGGCGTCTGCCCGGGCAGGGCTGGCCCCTCCGCGACGGCGTCACGAGCTGGCAGACCATCCAACGCTGCCTCCCCGGCCACCACGTGCTGCACGTCCTGGCC
>SHYO01000099.1 GCA_009692745.1 Chloroflexota bacterium | reverse complement strand
GCTGCAGGAGGCTCAACCAGCCTTGTAACAAGAAATTCCATCTTTAGGGAGATACTGTTGGCCGTTTCGCGGGCCAATTACCAATAAGAATCAGTAAACCCTGGAAAACAGGCATAGATGCGATAACGCAAAACTTTGACGCCCACCCGGCGATATTTCACCAAATTAGCTTATTCTTCTTACTCCGTTTTAATCTACCTTATCTGATAAATTAACGTAAATGGTAGCAAAAACGTACGGCTAAATTGTCAGTATGTAATATCTAAAAGATGAGGTTTGTCCAGGGAGCGTGGGACGGCTATCCATCTGCCCAACACTTCCTGTATCTCAAATACCCGTAGCCGATACTGTCCTTAAAGGAGCAGCTACGGCGGCAATAACACCTTCATTGGCGGCTTCTATCTGGGCGACCTGGCTTTGAGGCATAATGCGCCAGAAGAGCGACTGGAATTCGTGCCAACGTTGCAGGATTTCCCTGGCGCGATGGCTGTCTGTTTTTTGGGCGTGACGGCTGATCAGCGAGCGTAACAACTCTACATCAGCATTGCACCAGATTCTGTCGACACGCACTAGCTCAGGATTGTAGCGATGTTGGAAGACACCGGCCGTGTCGAGCACGAAGGCGATGCCTCCCGTCATCCCGGCGCCAAAATTACGCCCGGTCTCACCGAGAACGACGACAACCCCGCCGGTCATATATTCACATCCATGATCTCCCACTCCTTCGACGACAGCACGGGCGCCACTATTACGCACCGCGAAGCGTTCTCCAGCCCGGCCTGCCGCGAGGAGCATACCACCGGTAGCGCCATACAGGACGGTGTTGCCCAAGATAACATTCTCATGAGAAGGGAAACGGCTTTCAGAGTGGGGACGAACGACGATCTCACCTCCTCCCAAGCCTTTGCCCACATAGTCATTGGCTTCCCCGATGATAGTAAAATTGAGACCGGGTGCGAGAAAGGCGCCGAAACTTTGCCCTGCCGATCCGGTGAATGTGACGTTAATGGTGTCGTAGGGCAGACCGTGATTACCGTATTGGCGGGCAATCTCCCCAGAGAGCGTGGCGCCTACCGTGCGGTCCTGGTTACTGATGGCATAATTGAGGTGGACGGGCTGTTTTGTAGCTACGGCGTGATGGGTGTCATTGACCAACTGGATATTTAGGTGGGAGCGTTGCCTATCAGTTACCGTGTGGGCCATAAATCGGCGGGGATGTTGACCATCAGCAGCTACGTCTTGTAGCAAGGGGGTGAGATCCAGGCCATCTTCGGAAGTGCGGCTTTCGGAAGTGCGGCCGGAGCAAACCTGGCGCAACAGGTCAACGCGGCCGATGATCTCATCCAGAGAAGCATATCCTATACCGGCCAGGATACGCCGTACATCTTCGGCGATGTAGAGGATAAAGGCCATGACGTGCTCCGGTGTGCCGGGAAATTTGGCGCGCAGCTCAAGGCGTTGGGTAGCAACGCCCACCGGGCAGTTATTGGTATGGCAAGTGCGGGCCATAATACAACCCTCGGCGACCACCGCGCTGGTGCCAAAGGAATATTCATCGGCTCCCAGCAGGGCGGCGATAACCACGTCACGACCGGTACGTAGTCCGCCGTCAGTTCGCACCCGGATGCGGCCACGCAGATTATTCATAACCAAGGTTTGTTGCGTCTCAGCCAGGCCTAATTCCCAGGGAATTCCCACGTTTTTGATGGAACTCAAGGGAGAAGCTCCGGTGCCGCCGGAGTGGCCACTGATCAATACCACATCAGCATACCCTTTCGCCACACCAGCCGCGATGGTACCGACACCTGCCTGGGACACCAGCTTAACGGAGATCTTGGCCCGCGGATTGGCCTGTTTTAGGTCAAAGATGAGTTGGGCCAGGTCCTCGATAGAGTAGATATCGTGATGGGGTGGCGGTGAGATCAGGGCGACTCCGGGGGTAGTATGGCGGATGCGGGCGATCTCCTCGGTAACTTTATGGCCGGGCAATTGGCCTCCCTCGCCGGGTTTAGAACCCTGAGCCATCTTGATCTGGAGTTCGTCGGCAAAGGCCAGATATTCAGGGGTAACGCCGAAGCGTCCGGATGCGACTTGCTTGATGTTAGAATTACGTTCGTCGCGAAACCGCTCCCGTTCCTCACCACCTTCACCAGCGTTACTCATAGCTCCCAGCCGCGTCATGGCAATAGCCAAAGTCTCATGGGCTTCGGCGCTGAGGGAGCCGTGGGACATGCCGGCAGTGGAGAAGCGCTTGACAATCGCCGATGCAGCCTCTACCTGTTCCAGGGGGATAAGATCCCGATCGGAGGTGATGTCTAACAGGTGGCGTGGCTCGGCCGGAATATCAGGATTATCTACTAATGCGGCGTATTCACGATAGGCAGCAAACCCCTGTTCGAAAGCTTTCGGATCTGTCAAGACCCCTGCCGACCGTACGGCCTTGTGCAGGGCATGGACTACTTGGGGGCGCCAGGCATGGTATTCTCCACCTCTCTTAAATTTATAGAACCCCGGACTATCGAGGCGCACTCCATCTCCGGCGATCGCGGGAAAAGCGGTACGATGCCAGCTTAATACTTCGCGGCCAAGTTGATCGAACCCGATGCCCCCGATGCGAGATGGCGTATGGGTGAAGCAAGTATCGATCAAGGTCTCGTTGAGTCCAATAGCTTCAAAAATTTGGGCGCCGCAATAGCTATCGATCGTAGAAATGCCCATCTTGGACATGATTTTGAGGAGGCCTTTTTCGATGGATTTGACATAATTATGGATTGCCTGGTCGAGCGTGATAGCATCGTTGCCCCGGGCATGCTCTTCAGCAATCTGGGCAGCCACAGTTTCCAAGGCGAGCCAGGGATTAATGGCTGTCGCACCGTAGCCCAACAGTGCAGCAAAATGATGCACTTCACGGGCTTCACCGGATTCCACAATGATGCTGGCATCCATGCGTTTTCCGGCCCGAATGAGGGCATGGTGAATTGCGGCAACCGCTAATAGGCTGGGAATCGGTACGAATTTGGGGCTCACTTGCCTATCACTCAGGATAAGAAGGCGGGCTCCCTCTGCTACAGCTTGTTCTGCCTGCCGGCAGAGAGTCTCGACAGCAGCATGCAAACCGGCGGGACCGGCCTCGGCAGGGAAGATGATAGGTAAGGTGACGGCTGTGAAATCATGGACTGGATCACGATGGGAAACACCCTGGTTATTTTGCAGCAGCTTAAGTTGTTGGTTGAGCAGAATAGGGGTCTTCAGCTCCAGTAAGTGGGCATTGGCGGGCAATTCCTCTAATAAGTTGCCGCGCTTGCCGGCCAGTGTAATAAGGGACATCACCAGCTCTTCCCGCAGCGAATCAATCGGCGGATTGGTCACTTCAGCGAAGCGCTGCTTAAAGTAGTTGAAAAGTGGTCGTGATTTTTGCGAAAGGACCGCATGGGGTGTGTCATCGCCCATGGAGCCAATAGGCTCTTTACCTTCCTCATACATAGGGCGCAGCACTACTGTCAGTTCCTCGGCTGTATATCCAAAGGCTGCTTGTGTAGCCAGAAGTTGTTGCGGGTCGAAAGTGGAGATGGTTCTTGGCGCTTCTAGCTTGACGTGCCCATTTGTAGGAAGAGAGCCTTTCAGGGGCAGATACTCTGGAACGACTTCGTGCTCGGGAACGCGGAGATGTTCCAGGTGGGTTTTCAGCCAGCGGCTATAGGGGCGTTGGTGGCTGAAGTGTTCTTTGATGGCGGCATTGGTAAGGAAGCGCTTTTGGTGGAGATCCACAGCAATCATCTGGCCCGGACCGAGCTTACCTTTTTGGACGATGCGGTCAGGTTCAATAGAAACCGCACCAACTTCGGAGGCGCAAATTACCAATCCGTCATCGGTGACCAGATAGCGGGCAGGCCGCAATCCATTACGGTCAAGAATCGTACCCACTACTTGCCCGTCAGTAAATGTGATAGCTGCTGGACCGTCCCAAGGCTCCATCAATGTGCTGTGATAGCGATAGAAGGCGGTTAGCTCCGGATCCATGTCGGGAATATTCTGCCAGGCTTCGGGCATCAACATCAGCATGGCGTGGCGAATATCCCGACCGCTGCGGGTAATAAGTTCCAGGGTGTTATCTACCATGGCAGAGTCACTGCCCGACAGATCAATGATCGGTAAGAGGTCCTGCAAATCGGTACCGAAGATGCAGGATAGCAGATGCGGCTGCCGCGCCCGCATCCAATTGACGTTACCCTGGAGCGTGTTGATTTCCCCGTTGTGGCACATCAAGTGGAAAGGTTGGGCGCGTTCCCACGTAGGAAAAGTGTTAGTAGAATAGCGTTGATGGAAGACGGCAATGGCCGTTTGGTAAAGAGGATCCCTCAGGTCAAGATAGAAATAGGGCAATTGGGGTGAGACCATCAGCCCTTTGTAACAGATGGTAGTGGAGGAGAGGGAAGGGATATAAAGACCGGTGATACCCTCGGCCAGTGCGTGCTTTTCGGCGCGGCGCCGTAACAGGTATAGAGCGCGTTCCGTAGCTTCACCCAGCGGGATGTGGGGGGGACGGAGCAGTAGCAGTTGCCGGATCTGGGGCATGGTTTGGCGGGCGGTATCTCCAAGAGCAGCTAAATCGACCGGTACATTGCGCCAGCCAATGAGACCGAAACCCAGGTGGGTCGCCGACGCCTCCAAAATCTCTTGGCATCTGGCTTGGGCAGATAGATTCTTACCTGGCAAGAAGATCATGCCTACAGCCAGATCGCGCGGATCAAGGCCGGACATACCCAATTGTTCCGCCTCACGTAGGAGCAGCCGGGTGGGGAGTTGCGTCAACACCCCGGCGCCATCACCGGTACGGGCATCGGCTCCTACGGCACCACGATGGCTCATCCGGCTGACAGCTTCGATGGCCTGAGTCAGAATCGTATGGCTAGGATTTCCCGATGTATTTGCCACAAAACCAATGCCACAGGCGTCGTGCTCGAACCAGGGATCATAAAGGGTGCGGCGAAGAATATTTTGGTCCGGAATGTTCACAATAACGCTCCTTATGAAAGAGTTGGAGGGAGATAGGTGGTAAGCCAGTATGTTAACGCGCACTGTGCTGGCTGCGGTATCTGCCAACCCTTGTTTCTACCTTGGGACTAAAAAAGGCCGCATAATTCGGGTGTGTTTACCCGAATGCAGCGACCTCTTCATTGAAAGATTGCCTCTATCTAGGAGGCGAGAGTCTTCATAGGCTCTGGTAGCCGTCGCTCAGTGCTTCTGGCGCGGCCATATAGGGTTAGAATAGTATGTGCAGTATATCACGACTTTCGATAAATGTCAAGTCTCCCGTGACAATATTTCGGAATTCGAATTTTTTAGGGTATGAAATTACGCTCTGGCTAACAACCTGCCTCATGGGTGATAATAATGGCCTGGGCAATTTCCTTCATGGGGCGGCGGGTGTCCATACTCATCTTTTGGATCTTTCGGAAGGCCTCGGCCTCGCGTATATTTTGGGTATCCATCAGGATACCTTTGGCCCGATCAATCAGTTTGCGGGTTTCGAGCACTTCTTTCACATCCGTGGCTTCCTGTTCCATTAATCGGAATTCAGCGAAGCGCGAAAGGGCAATCTCAATCGCCGGGGCCAAATCATTATCTCGGAAAGGCTTAACCATATACCCGATGACGCCGGCTTCTTTGGCCCGCTCGACCAGGCTCTTTTCTCCATAGGCGGTAAGCAACAGTACCGGAGCAATGTGTTCCGCGGTGAGAATGCGGGCAGCCTCGATACCGTCCATATCGGGCATGCGAATATCCATAATGACGACATCGGGTTTCAATTCGCGCGCCAGGTTGACAGCGCTACGGCCATCACCCACCTCACCGATGACCAAGTAACCTAATGCCGTCAGCATCTCACGCAGGTCATTGCGTAGTAGGGATTCGTCATCGGCAATGATAATACGTTTGCGTTCCATTATTCAGACCCTCCTATCCTGCCTTTGGGGAAGGTTACGATCGCAGCAGTTCCATTTTCGGTATGCATTTCAAAATGGCCTTTCAGGTCATCTTGTACCAAAGTACGGACTATCTGTAACCCCAGACCTCCTCCAATTCTGGGATTGAAGCCCAGCGGCAACCCTACCCCGTCATCTCGAATAGTGATACTAACATTATCGCCGAGATCTTGCAATTCCACTTCTACAAGACCTACTTCGGCGTGGGTATAGGCATGTTCGACGGCATTCTGTAGCAATTCGTTAACCACCAAAGCACAAGCGGTGGCCTGCTGCGCCGGCAGGTAGACATTAGGTCCATGTACATGATACTGAATAGTTTTATCGGGCGGGACGATACCTTCGGATTCACCAGGTATGCCAATGGTCTGGCGTAGAATGCGGTTACTCAAGTCTTTGATATTAATGAACCGGCTTTCCGGGGCCGAAAGGAATTCGTGAACGGTGGAAACACTCTGGACGCGACTAACAGCTTCCTCTAAGATCCGCCGCGCTTCCGGATTTTCCACCCGCCGCGCTTGCATACGCAGGATGGCAGCCACTGTCGCCAGGTTGTTCTTCACCCGGTGGTGAATTTCTTGAATCAGGGCAGATTTGCTGCGCAATAACTGTTCCCGTTGGCGTAGATCGGTAGCATCATGGATGCAGAGGAACACGCCGGCCAGCTTCTTGGGCATTTCAGGGGTTTCGCTGCCTTTGGGTAATAGACCACTTTTACGGGTGGTGGGTCCGGTCCAGGTACGCCATCCAGCGAACCCTCTATCCGGTACGACAATCGGGAGGGCCTTTTTGATCCAAATCCGCCCCATGACGGAAATTTCCCGTTCGAGGCAGCGGCCACAATCAATGGCTTCACTGGCCAGGATCTCATCACTAGAATGCAAAGCTGTGAGGACCTGGCCCACCAAATCCTCATTAAACCCTACGCGGCGGTAGAGATTCGTAGCTACCCCACTGGCGTAGAGAATGCGAAGTTGTGGATTTACCAGCACGATACCATCGTGCTCGCCGAAGGTGCTCAAATTTTGAGCACCCAAAAGGTCGCCAGAAAGGGCTGATTGCACGAGTTTGCGCAAGTAGATGCGAAAGAGTTTGCTGCGGCGATGGTGGCGTTCATGTTCGATCAGGGTTTTCTCGATGACCAGGGCGCCTTGGGAGCCATCCTCGCCGCCGATAGCAGGATGAATCTCTTGTACGCGGGGGGCCAGATCCTCACCAGGATTCCAGCGCCCTCCCGGTACTCTAATGAAATCCAGCAGGTTCCGGCGGCGTAGCCAGGCGCCGAAGAGCGTAGGATTTTCAACCGGGGTCACCCGTTCGCCTGCACGGGAGCTGGGGGAATTAGGCGGGACGGAACTCGGTAAGGCATGAGAAACTATCACAGCTTCTCTATCGCTGACAAACCGGTAAAGTAATATTTCGCCGCGGTTCAGGTCAGCCAGAATTGGTAAGGCTTTAAGGAGAGGCTGCCAGACAGATGACAAATCGGCCGAGATAGATTTTTCTCTTGAGATTACATCGCTTGCTACCGCTTGCATCTTTTTTTAGATAACAAAGGGTTTCGCAGCAGCCGACAGGTTTCGGAATCTCTTACTGCTGAAATTCCGCAAGACCAGGACTACTTGCAAAACCCTGATGATGATAGCATAGTTGCTATCTCCGGTTATAATATAAGGCCGAAGACAACGATATATACCAGCCTTCGGCCTAAGTCGGGGCGAGAGGATTTGAACCTCCGACCACTTGAACCCCATTCAAGTGCGCTACCGGGCTGCGCTACGCCCCGATCATAGATATTATACATCTCAATGTATGTAACGTCAAACTGGCGTGAGACTCAGGGTTATGGCAATTTCTTATGAGTGTTTAGGCTTTTGCTGGTGCTGGAGCAGTTGTAAGAGATCGGGGCCGTAGGTGTGGATCTTCCACGGGCCCATCACATCTAATGCCTGGATCTCTGCCAGGTTCTGGGGTGGTTGCCGGGCGATGGACCATAAGGCAGCATTGGAGAGAATAACATCTGGCTCTACGCCGCGTTTGGCCGCCCTTTGGCGGCGCCATTGGCGCAGAGTTTCATATAGATTTAGCACCTCTTCCGTCGGGCGGGTATGGTTATTAACATATCGTGGCGGAGGATTCAGGCGTCCCTGGCGAATCGCCTGTAACAAACGCTCGCCATATCGAGAGGTCTGTCTGGGGCTGAGGAATCTTTGGGCTTGCAAATCGTAATACGCCTCAGGTTGTTCCTGGGCCAGACGTAAGAGGACCTCATCACCCATGATTTTGACAGGCGGCTGGTCTGTGGCTTGGGCCAATTCTTCGCGCGTGACATAGAGTTCTCGCAGGATGGCGCGTTGCGCAGGCTCCAAATCGCGAGCTCCCTTGATACGCCAGAAGCTATCAGGGTCAAATATTTTATGGGCGGCAGGGATTTGGCAAAGACGGGCAAACTCTTCGCGAGCTTCCTCCAGGCGATTCAACCGCTCCAACTCAGCGAGCTGCACCTTTTGTAGGTCTAGCAGGTAGTAGGTGTCCTGGTAGGCGTAAATTAGCGCCTCTTTGGGCAAGGGTCTTTGTCCCCAATTCATGCGTTGCAGGCGTTTGTCAAGGTGGGTATTGAAATGGGTTTCTAACAGGCTGGCCAAACCACACTGGGACCAGCCTAAGATACGGCAGGCTGCCATGGAATCGAAGAGGTTGGCAAATTCAAAATCGAAGTCCCGCTTCAAACACATAATGTCATATTCCGCTGCGTGGAATAGTTTTTCTTGAGACGGATTGGCGAAGATCTCTGCCAACGCATGCAACGCTTGGCTGGTATGATCAGCAGCAAAAGCTAGGGGATCTACCACGAAGTTATACGCGGGAATCGAGAATTGAATTAAGCAAACACGTTCATAGTATGCGTAAAAACTATTAGATTCTGTGTCCACAGATATTCTGGGTTCTCGGCGCAAGACATCTAGCATTTCCGATAACTCTGCCGGTGTGGTTACAAGTTGATAAGCTTGCGAAGTCGACGCCCCAGAAGTGTTTTTAGCTCTAGCTACAGTCATGATCGTTCCCGACGAAAAGTTTTAAGGTGTAAGATCCTGATTATACCACAGGTGCCAGTACAAGCCAATTTTCGGCCAAAGAGGGGGTGTTGCGGTCATAGAATGGGAAACGGCAAATTCCGCTGCGCTGTGTCCCGTGCAGCTTAATTATCATACCCGCGCGATCTACCGCGCTTGACAGGATATGAACTGATCGCATAAGATTGAAAGATCCCTTATCAAATGGAGGAGGATGGGATGCGGTTGGGATTTGCCGGAGGAATTCTGGGAGAGCCGGATTTACCCTCTTTTGATGGCCGGCGCGGCGATCAAGCAGCCCATTTGAGTGTGAGTCTGGCGCATGTCAGAGATATTCTCGGCTATCTGGAACGCAAACAGATCAAGATGTACCGCCTCTCCACCAGGTTGGTGCCGGGGATCAATCTCGTGGAAGGGAAAGAGTTTGAACGCCAGCTTGTAGAGTGCGCGGCGGACCTGGTTTGGTTGGGGCGCCTGGCGCGCCAGCAGGGGCTGCGCTTATCGTTCCATGCGCGGATTCCGTCTGGCCTGGATAGCAGCGTGCCAGAGATTGCTGCGGCCGCCCGGCGCGAGATCGAACGGTTGGCAATCCTGCTTGATGCGATGGAATTAGGACCGGAAGCTGTTATCGTAGCGCACCCGGGCGCGGCGATTTCGCAGGCAATACCCACTATCCTGGCCCTGTCCCAAGCTGCACGCGCCCGGCTGGTCATAGAAAATGGGGATCGCCAGGGCTCTTTGCTGCAAACCTGGCATGTGGCGCGCCAGGTTACTGTGCCGGTGGTTTTCGATGTGTTACATCACCTCAATTGCAATCCCGAGCGGTTATCCATGCATGCGGCTTTAGTGCTGGCTTTAAGGACTTGGCGGCCGGGAATAGTGCCCAAAGTGCATTATAGTTCACCTCGCACAGAACTACGGCAAATCCGGCGCCGCGATCCTACCAGTGGGAGGATACAGCGCATCCTGGCTCCACCACTTTGGAACCAACATGCCGATTATGTAAATCCCTTTGAGTTTATGGCCTTTCGCCAAATGGCGCAAGATTTACCGGATTTCGATATTTTGTTGGAGGCGCGGGCAGGTGACCTGGCGGTTTTACGGTTGGCGGCTGATGTGGCGCGCTTCAGGATGTCAGGGGATATATTGGATACTAATTGCTGATCGATGGGACAAGGCTCTATAATACCTGCTATAATAGATATGAATCCTATGGCGGATAGATTGCCGGCGCACTGGTGTGACAGGGAGGCAGGATGCAATTCTACGATGCAGCCATCTGCGGCGACACAGTTACCTGTGGTGTAAGAGGGAAGTGGCCTGGTCTGAAAGAGGATGGTGCCGGGACCGGTCGTGGCACCATCGTAGCGACAGGGGAGCTTCCCAGTAATGCCAGCGTATTAGTGGGGGTCATTAACCGGCAGAAGGATTTGGCAATAGTCTATCAGCAGGGTTGGTACCGCTTGCCTGTGCGCTACGCACCCCGTTACCTGGCAGCCGAGTACCTGGCGTTATACCAGACCAGGCGTTGCCCGCCGCATGGCGGAGCAATCAATCTATTGGCTCCTATCTTGCGCTATGCGCTGGTCACCAGAGGTGATTTACTCCCCGAAGAGATTGCTCATCCGCGATCCCATGAGCTTTATTATCGCCTCGAGCTAGGGCCGGTGCAGTATTTATCCAACCCCGTGGCCGCATTGCGCCAAAAGCGTATGGCGTTTATCACAACCACTATCGGCCGGCTCCTGCTGGCGCAGGATCTGGCGGATCTTTGGCAGCATACCGCGCGCCAGGTCCACCTGCAACAGACGTTAATGCAACAGCCGTCAGACGATGAGAGCTGGCTGTACGAAGGCCACTGGCTCTATAGGTCAGAGTCTACCATTGGCCCAAGGGGCCAATTTTACCAGAGTGGCGGTTCTTGTTAGAGCCGGGCAGGCAGAGAGACTCGCACCTGTAATATGTGAGAGCTCTAATCAGACGGTGCCTCGCGCCGTCCAGCCGCCATCTACAAACCATGTCTGGCCGGTGACGTAGCTGGCCTCGTCTGAAGCTAGAAAGGCGACCACATTGCCGATCTCCTGGGTCGAAGCCTGGCGGCCAAGAGGGATGCGGGGTAAATAGGTATCTTTGAATAGGCCGGTTTGCACCAAATCACCATATCGCTCAGTGCGGGTCATGCCCGGCGCGACCGCATTGACCCGGATATGGTATTGGGCCCACTCGATGGCCAATACTTTCGTCAAGAGATTGTTCCCGGCTTTAGCAGCGATATACCCGGCCCGCATGGGAAAGGTGGAGAGCGCAGCGATGGAGGAGATATTGATAATGGCGCCCCCGTCGCCCTGCCGTATCATCTCCCGGCCGAAGGATTGGCAGCAAATAAAGGTGGAAAAGAGGTTTACGCGCAGCAGCCTTTCCCATTCCGCTTCGGTTATCGTGAGGGATGGATGGATCCCTGGATTCCCGGCGTTGTTGATCAGGATATCTACGCGCCCGAATTCGGCCAGGGTGAACTTAACACAGGCATTTACTTGGTCAACATCCCCAACATCTGTCTGAAAATACCGCACGGCCGGTGTAACCGGCTCAAGGGCAGCTTTGCTGGCCCGGCCCAGATCATCATTTAACTCGGCGATGCAAATCGCTGCCCCGTGGCGTGCCAGGGTTTCGGCATATGCCCGGCCCAAACCTCTGCCCGCACCTGTAACCACCGCGACCCGGTTTTTAAAATCCACGTTGGTTTACCTCTGGTCTTTCTTCAGCTAACCTGATAAATCTCATGGTTCAAAGATCCTTGGCGAACCTCAGCCTCATTCCCAGTATCCATCTGCCAGCCAACCGCCATCTATATACGTGATGGTGCCGCTGATAGCTCGCGCATCGTCACTGGCCAGGTAGGCAACTGCAGCGCCAATACTGGAGGCATCCACTAGATATTGGGCGGGAATACGGCGGTGCGATCCGGGTATGTCTATAACGCCTGCCAGCAGGTCTGGGGTCAGGCCAGCGCCTAAACCAACCACCCGGATGCCGTGCGGCGCCCATTCGGTCGCCAAGACCTTGGTTATGGCATGGATACCCGCTATGGCGGAGGAAAAGGCCGCATGTCCGGGCAGGGCCACCACGCCAGCCACGGAAGTCAGATTGATGATACAGCCGGCCCCTTGATTTTTCATCTGTTGGGCGGCAAACTGGCTGCCAAACATAACTGCACTAAGATTGGCAGAGATAGTCTGCATAAAATCGTGCGGGGCCAGTGTGGCAGCCGCTCCACCTGCGGGAATCACCGGCATGTTCACCATGATATCCAGCCGGCCATACGCAGCAATCGCCCAGCCCACTATATCCTCACTACCTTTTATGCCATCCCCAGGCGTGTGCCAGCCACGGGCCGTGATCCCGGTCGCAGCCAGGTGCTGCGCCAGTTGATCTGCCGCACCCGGTTGAGTATCGCCCAAGGCCAGGATAGCGCCGTATCTGCCTAGAGCCATACAGATACCGCGCCCCATCTCACTGGCTGCATGCGTAATGATGGCAACGCGACCGTCCAATTTCAGGCTGTTCATCTTATCCCCCGTCACACAACGCTTAATCGGCCCGGTATTGACGGATGATCTCCTCGTTCAGCGGCAGACCCAGGCCGGGGCCACTGGGCAACTCCATGAAACCGTCACGAATGCGGGGTAACTGGACGGGCAGCTCAAACCACATGGGATCGCGCTTAATATTGGGGAAGATCTCAACATAGAGACCGTGAGGGATGGAGGCCAGCAGGTGCAGAGCTACCTGCGCTTCTTCGTGATGGGCCATATCCACGTGGTACATGCTGGCCATACCGGCAATACGCAGCCATTCGGTGATACCCCCCGCCAGGGTAACGTCTACATTCAGAATGTTCACCCGGCCGTGTTGCACCAGGTCGCGGCAGCCGTAGCGTGAGATTTCACCCTGGCCTGCTACCACCGGGATAGATGAGGCTTCCCGTACCATGCGCAGCCCCTCCAGTTGATCGGACCACTGCACCGGTTCTTCCATCCACCGGATGTTCAGCGGTTCGGCTTTGCGGCAGAATTCCATAGCTGCCTGGGGCGTCCATGCCTGGTTAGCGTCGCAGGCGATCATAAAGTCCGGACCGACGGCGGCGCGCACAGCGCGCACCCGTTCTACATCTTCGGCTACGCTGGCTCGGCCCACTTTCATTTTGACACCAGCCACCTGAATCTCGCGGTAATAGAGCATCTCGTCGTTCAAGGCATTTTGAGATTTGCCGGCTTCGTAATAACCGCCGATGGCGATGACCGGCACTTTATCGCGGTAGCCGCCCAGCAGTTGGTATAGCGGCAGATTACAAAATTTGCCCAGGGCATCCCACAGGGCCATGTCCACCGCCGCAATTGCCTGGCTAATAATGGCCCGGTTCCGCAGATCGAGGACATGCAGGCCGCGATTACCCAGGTTAATCTTACAGGTAGACATCTTTTGCCAAAGGCGCTGGATGTTACGCGCATCTTCGCCGATCAGCAGGGGCGTAAAGTGATCGCGGATGACCGAAACCACTTCGGCCTGCCAGTTATCCTCATCACCGCCGAAAACTTCTCCTGTGATGCCGCTATCGGTATAGATGCGGGTGACCAGGGTGTTGCGGTTGATGATGCGGTAGGTCCCCCCCTCAAAGACGTCTGCCAGTTTGCGCACCAGGGGAATAACTTCAACCTTGGTTATGATCATTGGCTTTTCCTTGATTGAGTATGGCTATGCACCGCTATATCTTTTCCGGAGTACCGGGTACCGTTTTTGATGACTGTGACGGGTACCAGGCGCTGCGTGCCGGTGCGCTGCTGCCGGTGGGAGTCGAAGAAGGCAAAAGCGCCATGCTCTACGTCTAACAGAGTGGCGTCGCCCCAGGCGCCCACTTTCAGGGTACCGAGATCCTCTTTGAGGATGGCGGCGGCCGGGATGGAGGTCACCTTGGCGATCACGTCATCTAAGGGCAGGCCCAGGTGTAGGAATTTGGAGGCGGTCGTCGCCAGGTCATAAACAGGACCGTTGACATTCAGCGCGTGGAGATCGCTGGAGATCGTTTGGGGCGTAAAGCCTTGGGCCAAAGCTGTTTCCACAATATCCCAGTTAAAGCTGCCGGCGCCGTGGCCGACATCGAAGATGACACCCCGTGCCACTGCATCCCATACCGCCGCCCGGATATGCCCCTGCTCGTCTAATATCCCGTGATTCGAGCCGTGGAAACAGTGGGTCATAATATCCCGTTTAGCCATAACCGCCAGAATATCATCGATGGAATCGGTCCAGGCATCCTGGGGGTGGACCATGATCGGCAGACCGGCGGCATCGGCTGCCTCGCGGGCCAGGTGCAAAGGGCGGAGTCCGCTGGCTTCACTGACGATTGCGCCCCGGGTCAGGCGTACCTTAACGCCCAGGATCACGTCGCGGTTTGCTTCAATGGTTTGCAGCGCCTTCGCGACGCTGGCCCAGCGGATGTCTTCCAGCTCTCCCATGGACGTGGAGAGCATCCCCTGGGAAGAGATGTTCAACTGGGCATAGAGGCGCGTGTCGCTGACTTCGATCACATATTTGCGGAAGCCGGGGAAGGTATCGGCCCCGGCGGTGCCGGCATCCACAGCCGTCGTGACCCCTTTGGCGATGCAGTTAGGGTCGGGGGCTATACCCAGGTAAGAAACACCGTCGAAGACATGCACATGTAGATCAATCCAACCCGGGGTGAGAATTTCCCCGCTGCCATCTATGACCTCTCGCGCTTGGGACGGGAGGTGATCACCAATCTCTGCCACGCGACCGTGGGCAAAGGCTACATCTTTACGGGCGTGGATTTTCTGCGCCGGATCAATGACGGTACTATTTTGGATCAGCAAATCATACATAGGGTGGATTCCTTGTTGCAGTTGCCGCGGATTGACGTTTTCACTCGAACAGGTATTTACGCACCACTTTTTCGTCGACTTCGATGCCCAAGCCAGGGCCTTCCGGGATATCAATCCAGCCATGCTGCTGCATAATGGGCTGGGTAACCAACTCATGTTGCATCGGGTTAGGGATGGGCTTCAATTCCATCACGATATAATGCGGCGCGGCGGCCGTCAGGTGCAGGCTGGCGGCGGTATTGATGGCGCTGCTCCAGGTATGGGCATTAAAGAATTGGTGGGCCTGGGCCGTCAGGTGGATCACTTTCAGAAAGCCGGTAATACCCTCGGCGCGTCCCGGATCTACCATGATGATATCGGCAATGCCGGAGCGGATTAACCGTTGGTAGGCGGCGACCGTCCACTCCTGCTCTCCCGTGGCGATAGGGGTTTGAATGGCATTGCGCAGCCGCAGGTACCCTTCATAGTCGTCACGCCGTAACGGTTCCTCGATCCACCGAATGTGGAAACGCTCAAATTCCCGCGTCATGCGGATAGCGTGGGCCACATCCCAGCGGATTTTATGCCCCACGTCTACCATGAAGTCTACATCGTCGCCAATCGCCTCGCGGGTGGCCTGTACGAAGGCGATATCTCGCTTCGGGTCTTCGCCTAAGTGGGCCTCGCCGCGTTTGCCGAAGCCGACCTTCAAGGCCGTATAACCTTGTTGGGCGTAGCCGGCCAATTCCTGGGCCAGGGCGGGGATCGTCGCTTTGTTGGGGTGGGTGCTGGCGCAGGCGCGTAAGCGTGCATGGGTTTTACCGCCCAACAGGCGATAGAGGGGCAAGCCCTGGGCCTTGCCCCGCAGGTCCCAGAGGGCGACATCTATAGCGCTGAGGGCAAGAGAGGCAATACCCCCCTCGCCATACCACCAGGACTGCTCTTTCATCAGATGCCATAAGACTTCGGTTTCTTGGGGATCGCGTCCTAGCAAGATGGGGGCGAACCCCCGGTCCACAATCACTTTGACGGCCAGGGCAGCTTCCGGCCATTGGGCAATACATTCGCCCCACCCGACCAGCCCGCTGTCGGTTTCGAGACGCACCAGGGTGATGTAGCGTAGATGGTGATTGTCGTTCGGTTCGGGATAGCGTAGTGGAAAAGCCTCAATCCGTTTTATTTGCATAGCAAATACCTCCGTAATACGTTTCTTACGCGGCCTACCGCGCCGACAGAAGCTCGGTAAGTCCCTGCGTCGCTGCCGCAATGCTCTTTTCCAGGCAGCCCGGCTGATAGGGTGATTGCTGCTCCTGATAGATACCCTGCCCATAGCTCTCCTGGGGCGGCAGATAGCCCAAGGTGCCATTGGTAGTGCCCAGAATCAGTAAGGGCGTGGCGGCGAAATGCTGGCGCAAGGCGCGTTGAAACAGCGAATAGGGCTCATTAGGGATAGCCACCAGGGCGGCATCTCCCAGACGCCAGATCCAAAGGGACATATGGTGGACGGGATCGTGGCCCAATGCTTGCTGCAGTAGCAACCGCCTGAGTAGCAGCTCTTGTTGGCGCCGGTCTGTCGCCGCCTGGTATTGCGGCAGGAAATCTTCCGCGGCAGGCAGCTCTTTACGCGGTAAATCAACTACCAGCATATGCGTTTCTAATCTCCCGCTATCGGCCAATTCCTCTGAGGTGAGTGGTTGGTACGCCCAGGTACCCAGGTTCGTGCCCGAAGGCATAATACCGGTATAGACAAATTTAGTCGCGGCCGGCGGCAAGGCTTCAATAGCGGCGGCGGCGGCGTACCCCAGTTGGCGCCCATTGCGGTCGGCGACGGCAGTATCCCCAACGTAATCATGCCGCGGCGCTAATTCGCCGGATGCGCCCTGTAAAAAGAGCGCCGGGGCGCCAAAAGCATGCTGCAAGACTTCCCGCGCAGCGCCCACAAAATCGGGGGAGAGTAAGTGGTTATCCCAGGCCAGGGTAGTGGGGTGGCAGGCGTAGTTAAAAAACGTGGCCCGGGTACCTCCATCCTCGCCCGTCACCCTGGCTACCAGCAGAGTGTCATCGGCCGGACCGCCGGGGTTGTAGCCGCAGGCGTATAATTGGCGCTCCGTATCGCGGTAGTCGCGGTTCGTAGCCAGGGCAGAACGCCCATAGCCGTAGGTAATCCAGGCGGGCGCCATCGTAGCGCGAGCGGCCAGCACGGCCTCGCTGATCTGTTCCCCTAGACTCAGCAGGTATGGCTTAATTAGCTCTCCTCCAGGGCGATCAACCAGGAAAGAATTGGCGTTGACGCTGGCGTGGGTGTGGGACATGTTGATCAGCAGGCCCTCCGGTTTGAGGCCAGTGCGCTGCATTACCGTGGCGCGGATTGCCTTTTCATCTTCCAGATTTTGAAACCAACCGATATCTACAGCAACCAGCGCCAGCAGCGGTTGTGCTGCGTCCAAGGGGGCCATTAGCGCTGCTGTGGCAATGCAAGGGCGATGGACACCTTCAGCGGTGTCATGTTTCGCCGCGCCCCAGGACCTGGTATAGATTCCGACGGGAGGGGTGACATCGCGGGTGGCGACGCCAAAATTGCAGTGGGTGTAATGGTAGGTTTCAGTTTTCATCTTTGTAAATCCTTTGCATAGTCTGATTTATGCACTAACCTGTCTGTTGGTTAGGCAATTGCGTTGATCCCAATCTCTTCAAATATAGGAGTTAGTCTCAGCCTGTCTGCTAAACCCGCAGAGGCTATATTCTCTACCTTATGGCTGTAGAAGGGAACCACCCCATTCTGTATCGTCTCCTGTGCCCAGGCCGTAACGACCAACTGCGCCAACCCTTTGCGTCTATAGGCGGGAGCGGTATAGACCCATGCCTCAGCCGCCTCTGTGTTTTGTCGCGCCGATACACACGCGGCAAGGATAGCCCCATTTTGCTCTATAGCATAGACATTATCGGCAAGCTGGTCAAAATCAAAGGCCTTTATCAGCGGGTGACTCCGTGGATAACGCCGCACCACGCCGGTGCTGGCCCTGGCATAGGCTTCAGGGAACACATACGTCTTGTAGTGTCCAATTTCGGTCTGAATTCCATATGCCCGGAGTAGGGTTGTCAGGGACTCGGCAAGCGGCAAGCGAAATCCGATTGCCTGGGCGCAGAGTTCATTTTGAAGCTCAAGAGGCAGCGTTTCGTTCAGATAATTGACGGTACGACCATCCACAATCCGGGCAATCAGCATAAGCGGCGGTTGGTGCCCTTTCTGATGCAGTGACTCCATGAGGCCCCTTTGATTGAGGCGTATCCCCTCGAGTCTCATTTGCATGTGTAGGTATTCAAGCAAATCCACCGGTGTATCGTCGGTATTTATTGGGCCAACTCCTGACTGAGTACATCTTGCACTTCCCGCTCCACCTGGCCAAAGAGCGAATCTATGATTTTAT
>SHYO01000098.1 GCA_009692745.1 Chloroflexota bacterium | reverse complement strand
GCTGGAGAGACATGCTGATCTCCTATGTGATCAACTACTTAACACGCAGGGTAAAATTTGTCAGGGAAAAACTCCGTCGTCCTCCCTATGATACCAGATTAACTCTGAATGACCACTTATGCCCGGCCGAATTCGCCAGCAAAGTCTTATCAGGTGAGCTTGGTCTCTGGTGCTACCGGCCGGCGGAAAGTGGTGAAACTTGTGGGCATCGGCCTGGAAGAAGCCCGCGCCCGGCTGGGAATTGTCTGAAATGTTAAGCTGCGTTTTTCAGCGCGGCAAACCAGGCGAAGAGATCCTGGCCTCCCTGTTGGGCTAACTCGTTCACATCCTTGGCCCACGGTGGCAGGGGGAATGGGTGAGTCCGGCTGCCTAATTGCTTCTGCAGTTGTGCGGTTGCTTCGCGACCGGCGGCATCGTTATCCAGAACCAGGTATATACTTTGGGCCTCCGCCAACAACGCGATATGTTCATGCTTCAGATGGGTGCCCGACAGGGCAACCGCCGGATAGCCCCACTCTGTCAGGGTTAGCCAGTCGAAAACGCCTTCCGTGACCCACACCTTGGCAGCCCCCCGGATGGTATCTGCACCGAAAAGCGGCTTGGGGAGGGGCAGCCCGAGATAGCGTAACAACTGGCGGGGGCTGGTAGCCCGGCCCAGCAGGTAAAGAACCTTGCCTGCTCTAATCTCCGGTATGACAATCCGCCCGGCCAACATGGACTTGCGCTCCCGCAGCAATCCTACTTCTTCGGCGACTTCCGGGCTGAGCTTGCGGCGCTTTAGGTATGTCTGTAGGCCGTTGGCCGGGGCATATCCCAGCCGAAAGCGCTTGATCAGCTCCGGCGAGATACACCGCTCTGCCAGGATTTTCAGCATGGTGGGGTGTTGTAATAGCTTTTCGTGATAAAAATCCACGGCTGCGTCCAGCAGAGCATAATGGTCCTCCCCCAGGCTCTTTACCGCTGCAGGAAAGTCGGGTTCGGGCAGAACTTCCCGTACAATCGGCACGGAGCCGGTCTGCAGTTGGGCTACTACCTGGGGAAAGCCGGTGCGCTCCATGCGCTGCAAGAAGGTAAAAACGTCTCCATAGGCGCCGCACCCGAAGCAATAGAAGCTTTGTGTCGCCGGGTAGATATAGAAGCTAGGGTTGCGATCCGGATGGAATGGGCATAGTCCCACATAAGTGCGGCCTGACCGGCGTAGTCGTAGATATTGAGCTGCTACATTTTCTAAGGGGTATCGCACTCGTAAACCTTCTAATTGGTCTCGTTCCATAGTTACTTTCGCTCCTGTTTGAGAACAAACGTTCTATTGGATGAGCCAATTATAGCACATATGTTCTATTTTTGCAACATTCACGCAGCCTGTTCGACAAGAAAAAACCGGGGTTATCATACCCCGGTCTGTAATCATTACCTTTCAGTCTGGTACCTCCCAGGTCTACGCCTATTACGTACGAAGCTTTACACGCCATGCCCTTCTGCTCCTATGATTATTGACGTGGGGATGCTGCGATTGCAGGTCCGGCTCCGTTGAATTGTCGATCTTCTAGACCGCCTTGACCGGGGGAGGGTTAGATTTGACAAGCGGTTGAGAGGCTGGTACACTTGAATTGTAATCTGAACTTCATATATTCCGGGGAGCTCGGTCAAAGCCGGGCTGAGAGGACGGCCTGTTGGCATTTGCCAACTCTGTCGTTGACCCTCGAACCTGATCCGGGTAATGCCGGCGGAGGGAAAGCTGTATGAACATACCGCCACCTGATGCCAGGTGGCGGTTTTATTTTCCTGGGGAGGCGCATCATGACTGTTATGGAAAATGTTTGGCGTAAGTTATTGCCACAAGTCAAGGCTCCACCGGAATGGGGTGTAGAACCTGTCGAGAAGACGCACCGCATATTGAACTTCCTGGATTATCTGGTTTTATGGGGCGATTTGGGGGTAGGACTGCTGGTGCTACTCACAGGCAGCTTTCTGGTTCCTGGCCTGGGAGTGGGGCAAGCGCTATTGGCCATTGTCCTTGGGACTACTATCGGGACAGCTCTGTTGGCGCTCACCGGCCGGGTGGGCAGCGATATGGCCGTCCCGACGATGGTCCTCCTCCGGCCGGTACTGGGCATTCGTGGTTCTTATGTTCCCTCCGTGTTTAACGTCATCCAGCTCATCGGCTGGACTATCTTTGAAATCGTGATCATGGGGTATGCGGCCAATGCCATCAGTAATGCGCTATTTGGCTTCTCCAGCTATCCCCTGTGGGTGGGGGTCTTTGCTGTCATCATCATCTTAATGGGAGTGGGTGGTCCGGTGGGCGTCGTGCGCCAATGGTTAAAGAAATTCGCCATCTGGATTGTATTGGTGACCACTGCATGGTTGAGCTATCACCTGCTGACGAGTGTTGATCTGGCGCAGGTGTGGAGCCGGCCGGGAGATGGTTCCCTGCCTTTCTGGGTGGGGGTGGACTTGGTGATCGCCATGCCGGTATCCTGGTTGCCTCTAGTGGCCGATTACAGCCGGTTTGCGCGAAAATCTTCCCACGCATTTTGGGGCACTTTCATCGGGTTCTGGATCACCAATGTCTGGTTCTATACCCTGGGTATGCTGGTTTTGGTAGCGGCAGGTATTAGCCAGGAACCTAAGGGCTTCGTGACGGCCCTGGCTATAACGGCGGGTTGGTTGGCGCTCCTGATCCTGCTGGTGGATGAGACCGATAATGCCTGGGCAGATCTTTATTCTGCTGCCATTTCGATCCAAAACATCTTTCCCAAAGTGGGCCAGCGGGGATTGATCATAGCTTTGGGGCTGCTTTCTTTTGTCATCGCCCTGGCGCTGGATTTTACCCAATACGAAAGTTTCTTGTTCCTGATGGGCTCGTTCTTTGTCCCGTTATTCGGCATTCTGGCTGCGGATTATTTCGTTTTACGCCGCCGCCACTACGACTCAGCGGAGCTCTATCGCCCCGGCGGGGCCTACTGGTACAGTAATGGTTACAACCTGCTGGGGATTTTAGCCTGGATCAGTGGTATTGTCGTCTATCACATCACGAATCCCGCCACTCTGGGCACCTTTCTGCCCACCTGGCCGGCGCTGATTCGGCCAGAGTGGACGGTATGGGGTGGTTCCATTCCTTCTTTTGTGGTGGCCTTTATCCTTTATGCTGCCATCGGCAGTTTAACGCAGGTAGCCCGTTTGCCGCGATCTAATGGCTGAGAGTACTCAGCCCCGAGTACTCTCGGCTAGTTACGGCTTGGATCATCCTACGGCTACTGCCGACGCATCCCTGTCGAGACCTCTCGACGTAAATTCCGGCAAGCGTCCGGTACTCCGGACAGGCAATTTGCCCAACACAGAGTGTCCAAAAAGGAGCAGTAATGGAGAACAATACCCTATCTGGAGCCACAGCCTGGGGCGATCTGGCCGCAGAACTCTTAAACCGGATCCGGCAGCAACGCCCCCTGATTCATCATATCACGAACCAGGTGGTGATGAACGATACAGCCAACATCACCTTAGCAGTAGGAGCATCGCCTGTCATGGCCCATGCACGGGAAGAGGTGAGCGAAATGGTTTCCTTCGCCGGGGCGCTTATCCTGAATCCCGGTACGCTGACGACCGAGCGCGTGGAGATTATGCAACTTGCCGGGGAGCGGGCCAATGCCTTGGGTGTTCCAATCATCTACGACCCGGTGGGTGTGGGAGCTACCCGCCTACGCATTGATGCTGGCCAACGCTTCCTGAAATACCTGCGCCTGGCCGTGATTCGCGGCAATTCCGGTGAAGTTGGGGCTCTGGCAGGCATGGGGGGGGAGGTCAAGGGAGTTGATTCTGTCAGGAGCGTAGATGACCCAATTAAAGTGACCCGGTTTATGGCTGAGTCCTATCAAACTGTGGCCGCGATTACCGGCAGGCGAGATGTGGTTTCCGATAGCCAGCGTAGTTTCGGGGTGGATAACGGCCATCCAATGCTCCAGGCCATTACCGGTAGTGGTTGTATGGCTACCACAATGATCGCCTGTTTTTGCGCCGTAGAGCGAGATTATCTGATCGCTGCTACCGTGGGTCTGGCGGTCTTTGGTCTGGCTGCGGAAGAGGCAGTTCAGCAGGCGCATGGCCCGGGTACGTTCCGTAGCGCCTTGCTAGACGCAGTGTATAATTTGGACGCCGTGCAGGTCCGGGATGGCATAAAGATCGTGACACTGGAAGAGGTCCGGCCAGAGAGTTAATGTGATCCTGCAGACTTATTACATTGCCTGCTGCTTCAGGAGGACAGGGAGAAAGCTGTGAATCCCCGCACAATCGATTGGAGCGTATATGTCATTACCGATGCCGCCCTATCCCGGGGAAGGTCTCATTTGGAGGTGATCGAAGCCGCCATCCGAGGGGGTGCCACCGTGGTCCAATATCGGGAAAAGTCGGTGAGCACGCGGCAGATGATAAAAGAAGGTGAGGCTTTACAGGAGCTATGCCGTGCTCATGGTATCCCACTGTTCATTAATGATCGGGTGGATATAGCCCTGGCGATTAAAGCAGATGGTGTTCATGTGGGGCAGGAGGATATGCCGGCTGTTATCGTACGGCGGCTGGTGGGTCCTGAAGTGCTGATCGGCGTATCGGCCGAAACAGTCGAGTTAGCACGGCAAGCGGCAGCGGAAGGTGCAGATTACCTGGGGGCCGGCTCTGTCTTTGCTACTTCCACCAAGGCCGATGCCGGTGTACCCATCGGTCTGGACAGGCTGGCCGCCATTGTCAAGGCCATGACCGTACCGGTGGTGGCAATCGGCGGCATCAATACCGGGAATGCAGCGGACGTGATCCGCGCCGGGGCCGCTGGGGTAGCTGTAGTTTCGGCCGTCGTGGCGGCAAAAGATGTGGAGGCCGCGACCCGCGCGCTGCACTGGATTGTCAAAAGTGCAAGCTGAGGGTACAGAAATCGGGTACCTGGCCGGGAACGGGAACAGATACAGCACTGGGGGTGAGAGGGCATGCACATTCGTGACCTGGGAGAGTTCCCTTTAATCGACCGGATCAGGCAATTCTTGCCTCCCACAGGGGCGAATGTAATTGTAGGGATCGGCGACGATGTGGCTGTCCTGGCTGGTCAGGGGGACACTTATATTCTGGCCAAAGTGGACAGCCAGGTAGAGAATGTGCATTTCCTGCGCCATCGCATATCCCCCCAACAGCTTGGGCGGCGTTCCCTGGCCATCAATTTGAGCGATATTGCCGCTTCCGGCGGCTACCCCGAATATGCCCTGGTTTCTCTGGCTTTGCCGGCTGATACCGAGGTGACCTGGGTAGATAACCTGTACCAGGGGCTGGCCCAAGAAGCGACCCCTTACGGCGTGGCGATTGTGGGAGGTAATATGGCCCGCTCCCCGCATGATATATACGTAGATGTCTTCGTTCTAGGGAGGGTGCCGAGCCGGCATCTACTGCTGCGCTCGGGAGCGCGTGTCGGGGATCGAGTGCTGGTCACAGGTAGCCTGGGGGATGCAGCAGCGGGTCTGGTCCTCTTACTGGAAGATGAGGAACGGAAGGAAAAGGGCCAGGATCAATCGGTTGCGACAGTGGTGCGCGACCTTTCGGCTGAGGATCAGGAATGGCTGATGTCAAGGCTTTATACTCCTACACCCCGGTTGCGTGAATCTGCAGTGATTGCCCCCACTGGTCTGGCAACTGCCATGATCGATCTGAGCGATGGGTTAAGCAGCGATATCGGCCACATCTGCGAGCGCAGCGGGGTGGGTGTGCGCCTATGGGCAGGGCGCTTACCGATTTCTAGAGCCACCCGCGAAGTCGCCAGGTCTATGGGGAAAAATTCCTGGGACCTGGCTCTAGATGGTGGAGAAGATTATGAACTCTGTTTTACGGCGCCACCTGAGGCTGCGGAGTATCTGATTGCCACAGTCTACCGAGAGACGGGGACGTCTGTGTCAATTGTGGGTGAAATCTTGCCCGCCACACAGGGGCGCCGGTTGGTGTTAGAGGAGGGGCATGAAGCACCTCTGGATGCCCGGGGGTGGGAGCATTTTGGCCGCAGAAAGCATAGTGGGTTCAAGGAGGGATAGAGATGCGCACAAATAGCCGGCAGGTAGCACAGGCAGTGGTTCTGGTAGCAATTGGAATTGCCCTGGCGCCATTTACTTCGATTCCTGTGGGTTTTGCTAAAATCAACCCCACGCAGCATTTTGTGAATGTGGTGGGAGCGGTGCTCCTGGGTCCCTGGTGGGCGGTAGCCGTAGCTATCATAACCTCTATTATTCGAAATGCCATGGGGGTAGGGACCCTTTTAGCCTTTCCAGGTAGTATGATTGGCGCCTTGTGTGCTGGGTTCATCTACAGATATTCCCGCAATATCTATCTGGGAGCTTTGGGTGAGATCCTCGGTACGGGTATTATCGGAGCTGTAGTAGGTGCCGTGGCGGTAGCGCCATTCCTTATGCAAAAATCTATGGCATTGGGAGCTCTGATAGCTCCCTTCTTGGGAAGCACGATTGTGGGCTCGATAATCGGCCTGATGGCACTCAAGCTGCTAGAACGCACCGGGTATGCGGATCTGGGAGATGGGGATGGATCTATCTCGCGAGCGGAAACCCGGACAAATGTCTGAGACTCATTACTATGTCTAGCGTGATTGATATTCGCAATCTCCATTATCGTTATCCCAACCCTAGAGTACATTGGGTCCTGGAAGGGATCGATCTGCAGATTGCGGCTGGGGAGTACGTCCTGCTTTGCGGCGCCAGCGGATCAGGCAAATCGACCTTATGCCGGACCTTGAATGGTTTGATTCCGCATTTTCATGGCGGCCTACTTGAAGGTCAGGTGGAGGTTGCCGGGCTAAATGTCCGCGATCACCCCGTCAGCGAGCTATTTGCCCATGTAGGTATGGTTTTTCAGAATGCCGAGGCTCAGCTCTTCAACAGCACTGTCAGACAGGAATTGGCCTTTGGACTTGAGAGCTTGGGATTATCTCGCCCCGAGATCCTCCGTCGCGTGGCGGAAAGCGCCGAAATTGCCGGAATCACCAGACTTTTAGAACGTATCCCGCACCAGTTGTCTGGGGGTGAAAAGCAACTGGTGATAATCGCCGCTGCTTTAGCGCTGCATCCCCAGATCATTGTGTTGGATGAGCCGTATGCCAATCTTGATCCTGCTCATGTAAAACGGGTGCGGCAGGCATTGCGGAATATCCACCAGCAGGGAACGGCTATTTTCGTGGCCGAGCATCGATTGCAGCACGTTATTGCCGATGCAGAACGCATGGTTGTGCTACACCGAGGACGGGTGGTTCTGGATGGTCCGGTCAGGAAAATCCTGGCACAAGCAGATCTGCCATCTCTGGGGCTACATTCACCGCCGGTGGTAGCGTTGGGTCGAGAACTGGAGATATTACCTCTACCCCTGTGTGTAGGTGAATTGGTTCAGGCCCTGGGTCAAATGGATCTGCCTCGGCAGTTGCCAGATCTCGCGGAAGGTGAGAACAGAATCAGCCATGAGCAGGGATTCAGGCGTCAATCCCTCGGCGCTTCTCTTTTGCAGGTTAAAGATCTGGGGTTTTCTATCCCAGATAAACCACAAAGGGAAGAGATATTAAGGGATGTAGACTTAGAAGTAAATGCCGGGGAGTGCCTGGCAGTGGTTGGCGCCAATGGCTCTGGCAAGACTACCTTGATCAAGCATTTCAACGGGCTCTACCGACCCCAACGGGGATGGGTGCGGGTGATGGGCCTGGATACCCGCCGCGAACGAGTTTCCCGATTAGCTCGTCATGTGGGCATAGCTTTTCAGAATCCCAACGATCAAATCTTTCAATTTCAAGTGCGGGAGGAGATTGAAGTCGGAGCTTGCACCCTAGACTGTTATGATGCGACGTGGATTGATGACCTGATTGCCATGTTTCAACTCGAGCCGTTGGTACACCGTTCCCCCTACCGCCTGAGTGAGGGGGAAAAGAAGCGAGTGGCCTTTGCCGCTGCCTTGGGCGCCCGGCCTAAGATTTTAGTGCTGGATGAGCCCACGGCCGGGCAGGATTGGTATTTTCGCCGGACCTTGGGGGACCTGATCAATAGATTGGTGGCCCAAGGCCATACTATTATCCTGGTGACCCATGACCTGGAGTTTGCCGAAGTGTACGCCCAGCAGTGGATCGTACTGGGAGATGGTCGAGTGCAGACTAGAGGTACACCACAAAAGGTTATGGCAGATGATGAGTTAATGCAACGCTCCGGACTAGAGGCCACCCAAGCTTTTCAGCTCCGGCAAGTGCTGAAGCACGTGGCTTCCAAGGAAAAAACAAAGCCCCATGAGATATGAAAATCCCAGATTGTCAGGTGCCACCCCAGAGACCGGCTCTCGCTCCCCGGCCCTATCCATAAATCTGGACCCTCGCACTAAGCTAATCCTGGTATTGGCTTTTTCGGTAATGATCATCCGTACAGGGCAGGTGGGGTGGCTATGGGCTGAAGTGGGGATCATCGTTGGTTGTATTCTGGCGGTACGTGAAGGATGGGCATATCTGCGTTGGTTGAGGCCGGTATCGGCGCTAGTGGCATCGTGGTTTATCATTTCCTGGTGGGCTTTCGATCTACCTGCAGCCGTTTCGGCCAGTCTACGCTTGCTAGCTTTGACCTCTGCCTTCTTCCTTTTCTTTAGAGCCACAGCTCCCGAGGATTTGGGAAATGCGCTGGTAAAATCTGGTGTACCATATACCTTCGCCTTTGTGTTGGTGACCTCTATGCAGTTCGTACCTATTATTAGTCGGAAAGTCCAGAATATCGTTGATGCGCAGCGGTCCCGGGGCATACCACTGGAGCCCGGCCTGGGGTTAATCTGGCCGCAACGTCAGTCTAAAGTGCCACCCATTTTAGCCTTGCTGGCACCTTTATTGATACAAGCCTTCCAATTGGCCGATGATTTGGCTGAAGCTATGGAAGCTCGAGGTTTTGGCAGAGAGGGGCGCACTTTTATGCAAGATTTCCGGCTGGGGATGGCGGATTGGCTTGTAGTGGCGGTTGCAGGGATTATCCTGGTGGTCGCAGGCACGGGAATAAGCAGTTGAGTGAAAGGAAGTTGAGAAGGGGAGATAAATCATCTGTGTGAAGGAGAAGGTAAAGGGATGAAGCGCGCATTGACTATTGCCGGTTCCGATTCCGGCGGCGGGGCTGGAATTCAAGCAGATTTAAAAACCTTTGCGGCGCGGGGCGTCTTCGGTATGAGCGCTATTACCGCCTTGACGGCGCAGAATACCCTGGGCGTTAGCGGTGTACTTGAAGTGGCGCCAGATTTCGTCGGCCTACAGATTGATGCTGTAGTAACCGATATCGGCACAGATGTGGTGAAGACCGGTATGCTTTCCAGTGCGCCTATTATCGCCATAGTAGCAGCCAAAATGCGCCAATACCACCTGACCTCCTTAGTCGTAGATCCTGTTATGATTGCCAAGGGTGGGGCTCACCTGTTGCGGGACGACGCGCGAGATGCTCTGATCCAGGAGATGTTGCCCCTGGCGACGGTGGTCACGCCGAATCTGCATGAAGCCCAGGCTCTCTGTGGTTTTCCCATCGCCACTGTGGCAGATATGCGCCGGGCAGCGGAAGCTATTCACCGGCTGGGACCGCGCTATGTGATCGTGAAAGGGGGGCATCTGGAGATAGAGCGCCAGAGCATTGATGTGCTCTTTGACGGTGAGCGCTTTGACGAATATGCCGCACCACGGGTTGAGACTACGAATACCCACGGTACGGGATGTACCTTTGCATCTGCTATCGCCGCCGAATTGGCTAAAGGCCAGCCGGTGCGGGAAGCTGTCTCTATCGCCAAAGCATATCTGACAGAGATTCTCCGTGCCTCTATCGCTTTACACCTGGGCCACGGGCATGGTCCGCTGAACCACATGGCCCGGTTATTCCCTCAAGATTGATTCCCCCGAGTACTCTCGGCAGTAGCCGTAATCGGCACGTAGTTCGGCAATCCTCGAGCGGAGCTGTAATCATCAGCATTAGCTGCGCCCACATCTGGCTACATATTGTGCATATCCCCTGTGCTGATCAGCGCACGCCACTCATCGAGTACCCTCGACAGGAATAATCCAGGCCGGCCTGGTTAACATATTGACGTCCTCGATTAGCGGGACTATAATCCCAAGATTGTTGCGTTCCCCCGAGTCGATCGGTTTTAGAGTAAGTTGTTTTTCTCATTTCTCCTTTGATTTACGGCTTCCCCCGGAATTAAACCGGTGGAAATAGCAGACTCCTGGAGTATAGCATGGAAATTGCGGATATACAGCGCCTGGCAGCGCAAGTGAAATCCAGTGTTGGGCAGGTAATTGTTGGCAAAGATGAGCCTATCGAATTCCTTTTGGTGGCGTTGCTGTGTGAAGGCCACGTCCTGATAGAGGATGTCCCCGGAATTGGGAAAACCACCATGGCTAAGAGTTTGGCCCGTGTGCTGGGTTGCAGCTTTCGCCGGATTCAGTTTACGCCCGATCTTTTACCCACCGATGTGGTGGGGGTGAGTATCTATAATCAGAAAAGCGGCGATTTTGAATATCGTCCCGGACCGGTGCTTTCCCAGGTTGTCCTGGCCGACGAGATCAACCGGGCCGGCCCACGGACCCAATCCGCCCTTCTGGAAGCTATGGAAGAACGTCAGGTGACGGTAGACGGCGTCACCCGCCCGATCCCTCGTCCTTTTCTGGTCCTGGCTACTCAGAATCCCATCGAATTGGAAGGTACATTTCCTTTGCCTGAAGCTCAGTTAGATCGCTTCCTCATCAAAGTTGCCCTGGGCTACCCAGATCTGGAAGAAGAACGGATGATTTTGCGCCGCTTTCGGGAAGGCAACCCCCTGGAAGAACTCCATCCGGTGGTTTCATCCCAGGATATTCTGGATATGGGGGCGCGTAGTCGCCAGGTGGCGATAAGCGAAGCAGCCGAAGATTATCTATTGCGCATCGTCCGTGCCACCCGGAAACAGGCCACCCTGGCCCTGGGAGCCAGCCCCCGCGCCAGCCTGGCGCTCTTCCACGCATCCCAGGCCTATGCCGCGTTACATGGTAGAGATTTTGTGCTGCCCGATGACATCAAGCGCCTCACCGGTCCGGTGTTATCCCATCGCTTAATCCTTAGCTCCCAGAGCCGGTTGCGTGGCCAGAATGCCCAAGATGTGTTGCGTGAGGTGTTGCTAGGGGTGCAGGTTCCGGTCGAAGAGCGGAGTGCGCCCTAAATGCGCGTCTCTTATTGGTGGTGGGGAGCGGTGGCGATTATTCTGGCCGGAGCCATCTTGCATGCTCCCCTCTTTATCCTCCTGGGAATGCTCTATGTCCTGGTACTGGCCTCCTCCCAAGTATGGAATCGTTATTGCCTGGCCCAGGTGCAGTATACGCGCCGTTTTATCAACAACCGGGTGGATTACGGAGGAGAAGCCGTTCTGGAAATCGAGATCATCAATGCCAAGCCTCTGCCCCTGGCCTGGTTAACTGTTCGGGATGAGTTTCCCGACGGTTTGCACCTCCTGACCGGACGTGAAGATCCCAGCAGCCATGCGCGGCGCTGGTTGCTGACCAACATGCTCTCGCTACGCTGGTACGAGCGCGTGGTAAGGCGCTATCGCATTCTCGGGCAAAAGCGCGGCGCCTACCAAATCGGTCCCATAGAGTTGCTCTCCGGAGATGTCTTCGGCTTCTGGCGGCGCAGCGAGGAACGGCTCGTAGAAGATGAGCTCCTGGTATATCCCAAGTTATTGGATTTGCGACGGCTGGCCGTGAATTCCCAACGTCCCCTGGGGGACCGGGCGGCGCCACGCCAATTGCTGGAGGATCCTTTACGCTTGTTGGGCGTGCGTGAGTACGTTCCCGGCGATAGTGTCCGTCATATTCACTGGAAAGCGTCCGCCCATACTTTGAGTCTAATGACCAAGGTCTATGAGCCCAGTACCAGCCCAACGGTGCTATTCTTCGTCAATGTTACCACCTTCGAGCATGCCTACCAGGGTTTTGATCAGGAAATACAGGAGCTGGTGCTTTCTATTACTGGGGCGGCGGCCCAACTCACATTAGAGGCCGGTTATCCTACCGGCCTCCAGATAAACACTTCTGGTGTGGGCACCGGGCGGCTGCTGCGGGTACGCCCCGGGCGCCACCCGGCGCAGTTCATGCAGATCATGGAAGCCCTCGCCCGAGCCTTGCAGCTCCAGTTGGTCCCTTTTGCGGGATTATTACGGGAATCTATGACGGATCTGCCCTACGGGGCGACGATCATCGCTGTTTCCGCCGTCGCCGATGAAGCTATCGTTTCGGCGCTTTTGGATCTGCACCGGCGCGGCCATCCGGTCACCCTGCTGGCTTTGGGAGAGAAACCCGCTTATCAGGATATACCGGGCGTAGAGATCAAATATCTGGGCGGACGGGAACTCTGGCGCACTTTGGAGCGCCAAACACAGCCGCCAAATTTTGGAGTCCGCTAGAGGAGTTGAAAATGCCTGCCAAGTATACTTGGCTAACAAATCCTACCTGGCTGAAAGATCTGGTGATGCCGCCGGCTGTCGGTATTATGGAAGCTAGCTGGCTGGTCGCCATGATTACTATTCTATTACCCCTGCGAGGTCAAGCCGAGCCGGGATCAAGCGTTCCGGGCTGGCTCCTGGTAGCGCTTTTACCTTTCAGTATCTGGCTGGCCCGGGGAGTATTAGATGACGAGCGTCCTCTGCGCCAGTCTCAAGCTATTGTGTCCGGCGTGGGACTTATTATCGTCCTTCTCATCCTGTGGGCCAGTTTTTTCCTGGGGGAATATGCGCCCTGGGATCTGCACTGGCTGGGCCGGGTTTTGAGTGCTCTGGGGAATTTATCGCAGCAGCTCTCCCCAGTGGCTACATCCCTTCTTGCCTGCATTTATATCTGGTGGCGAGGTATCAATTTGGGCTCTACCCGGTTGAGCTATGGATACGTGTTCGATGCCTTCCGACGTGGCGCCATTGCCTGGGTGATAGCACTGGTCGTGTTGATTGTCACACACGCGGATACTTCCCCGGTCGGGGATCTGCTATTGCTTTTCTTCGCTACGGGATTGGCTGCCCTCTCTCTAGCTGCTTTGGAGGATGCTAGCCAATCGGTAAAGGGGTCCAATGCGGTACGTATGGATAGAGATTGGATAGCTACAGTGGTTACCAGTGTTGTGGTTATTCTCGCTGCCAGCTTGTTATTGAGTGCCATATTGAATCCGGCGGTGCTAGGCCAGGGCATTACTATCCTGGAGCCATTGGTAAATCTCATTGCCTTGATCCTCAGATGGCTGCTATTAGCCGTCGCCTTCATCATTGCCCTACTTCTTGAACCGCTGATCAATTGGCTGCGAGATTGGATTGCGCGCCACCCACCTCCCCCGAACCAGCAAACCCCTGCCGCAGGAGATTTCCAGAAACAATTGAAGGATAGTCTTGATACAGCGACCCTCGATCCACAAATGGTGGCAGTAGCCAGGGTGTTGGCCATAATTTTAATTGTCATAATCGTGTTTGCTATCTTTGCTTGGGCGCTGCGGCAGTATCGCTCTCAGAATGAAGATGGCATCGAAGAAGAGCGCAATACCATTTTCTCCCGCAGCTTGCTGGCAGCCCAATTGGCCGCTATGCTGGCAGCGTTGCGCCGCCGATTCGCGCGCGCGCCCTCACCGTTCCTGGATCTTTTGGGTAACGATCCTCGCCTAACTATCCGGCGCGAATACCAGCGCTTGCTCACTTTGACCACTACTTGGGGCATAGGTCGTTCCGCAACGCTCACCCCGCGGGAATATGCTCCGACCGTAGCTGGTTATGTACCCCCCGCAACAGATGCGGTAGAAGAGTTGACTGCCTTCTACGAAAGTGCCCGCTATGATCCGCATCCTTTACCGGATAAGGCAGCAGAGCAGGCACAGAAAGCGCGGGAGAAGATTGAGAAGCAGGGGACCGGTAACCAAATCAAGGATTTACATAATCAACAATAAGGATTAAAGAGATCTGCCGTTGCCCAAACGTTCTATCTTTACGCTTCGGTATGGGCGAGAACCTTTTGCAAGGCTGTAAAAACCGGGGTGATATGGCTTTCCTGGACCCATCCCATATGGCCGATACGTACAATCCTACCCTTGAGTTTTCCCAGCCCACCGCCCAGGACGATATTGTATTGCTGGCGTAGGCTCTTGCGGATAGCCTCTCCGTCCAGGCTTTCAGGGATAGATATAGCGGTCACGGTATTGGAATAAAACCCTATGCCAGGGTTACCGAAGAGCTGCAGCCCGAGTCGCCGGACCTCCTGTCGCGTATAGTCTGCCACGCGTTGTTGGCGGGCCAGCACGTTTTCCAGCCCCTCGTCCTTTATTAGCTTGATACCGTTTTGTAGCGCAAAGTAGACGGAGACCGCCGGAGTCCAGGGGGTCTGGCCTTTCGCCATCCACTCTTCATACTGGGCGAAGTCGAAATAGAATCGCGGGAGTTTGGATTGCCTGGATGCTGTCCATGCCTGCGGGCTGACCGTCACCATAGCCACACCAGGAGGTGCCATCCACGCCTTTTGGGAGCCGGTGATCATGACATCGATACCCCAGTCATCGACCCGCATCTCTATAGCGCCCACCGCGCTGATACTATCGACCAGGAACAACACCTCATATTTGGCAATCACCTTTGAGAGCGCCGCCAGGTTATTGGTCAGGCCGGTGGAGGTTTCGTTGTGGGTGACCAGCACGCCCTTAACTTGGGGATGTTCTTTAAGAGCCTGATCGACAACTGAGGGATCGGCTGTTTCGCCCCAGGGAAAGCTTACGGGTACCACATCTAGCTGGTATGCCCGCGCGATCTTGGCAAAGCGTTCGCCAAAGGAGCCGATGGAAATCGCCAAAACCTGTTCGCCTGGCGAGAACAAGTTGACGATAGCAGCTTCCAGTCCTCCGGTACCAGAGGCTGTCAGTAGGATGATATCGTTTTCCGTACGGAAGAGCGGCTTTAATCCGGCGATGATTTCTTGTTGCATTTGGGCGAACTCTGGACCACGATGGTCAATCATCTGCCGGGCGCTTGCCTGCAGAGCCGACGGGGGTAGAGGAGTTGGTCCGGGAATTCTCAAATTCTGTTCCATGGTCATATACTCCTTCTGCTTCTGTTTCAGTGTCGAGAGTACTCGACCACTTAGGCGCCATCTTGTGGCGTTTGCCGGTTTTTCATTAAGAGCGTCCACTGGCCTTTTTGAGTGGTTTCGCCCCGTTGATTGAGAAGCTCCACATCAAATACCACGATTCCACCGCCGAGACGGGGCATTGCTTTGGTCTGGATGACTTTAGCCTGTACATGAATGGTATCGCCGATAAAAATGGGAGCGCGAAACTTCCACTCCAGACCCATAAAAGCTTCAGCCGTACCCTCGATAAAACCGGAACGGCTGGCCAGGCCGACGGCAATTCCCAAACCTAACAGGCCGTGGGATATGCGCTGTTGGAAACGGGTTTGAGCGGCGAATTCTGCGTTCGTATGTAAGGGGTTATAGTCTCCCGTCAGCCCGGCAAATATGCTGATATCAGCTTCCGTCACAGTTCGTCCAGGGCTGATAATCTCATCCCCCACTTCCAAATCCTCGAAATATGATCCCTCTACCCGTAGCTGTTTGGGCATATCAACCTCTCCTGACCGATTCTGCCCCGGCCTTGCCGGGATGTGACCTTGTGGGTTTATAAGGCGCGCAAGATCGGAAACCGGGTTTATCGCTTTCCGTCAAGCATCCGGAATCTCACTGCTGTGATCTACAGCACGCCACTCGGCTTGAAAACGTGCGACAAACTGCTCCATAAAGCGGTGCCGCTCTATGCCCAGGGCACGCGCGGTCGGCGTTTGTAAATCGTCCTGTAAGCGCAGCAGTTTCTCGTAAAAATGGCCCAAAGCCGTGCCGGTATTCCGGGTCGGATCGTAAGGCCCTGGTTCCGGGATCTGGCCGTCCCACAACGGGTTGGCATGCGCCCCGGAAAACTGGAAACAACGGGCTATCCCGATGGCCCCCATGGCATCAAGCTTATCGGCGTCCTGCAGTAATATAGCTTCCAGGCTGGGCGCCCGCCGCCCATTGCCAAAACTGAATGAATCGTGGTCTGCAATAGCCAGCAAGACGGCCGGGATGCGCTCTCGTGGAAAGCCGGTTCGCTCCAGGATACGTTCTGTTTCTGCCAGAATATCCTGGCCAACCTGGCCTAATGTTCCGGCCTCGGCTTCAATCACCCGGTGTAGGTCGTGCAGCCAGGCCGCCGCGCCCACCACCAGCCGGTTGCCACCTTCTACCTGCGCCAGGCGCATCGATAGCCGATAGACCCGTTCCAGGTGATCCAGGTTGTGGCCGCTGCTATCCAACCTCACCAGGGTTGTCACTTCCTGGCGGATGGTCTCCATAATTTCATGCATGCACGCACCTTGCTAGAATCAGATTTGCGGAAGATATTACCACGGGCAGTGCGCCGGGTCAAAGATGAGGGGTTTATTGGAAGCTATGCAAAATAACAGGCCGGACTTACATTCGTGGCATCTCTCCTGAAAGATCGGGCAGACCTTCAGCAGCCGATTTTGCTGTCATGACGCGCCATACCAGGAAGAAAACGCCGGCAGCCAGCAACAGATCGCCGATACTAAAAACATTCGCCAATGGCCAGCCGGCTGGCGTAGCCAGAATATCTGTGAGCGGCCATAGTGTGGCACCATATCCCAGCGTAGAATTATTGAGAGGTTGGCTATCTGGTCCGAGGGGTAAGGCACGCCCGCTAAACGCCAGGGCTTCGGGGGCTACTGGCATGCGGCCCCCGTTGGCTCCAATTGCCAGTAGATTGAGGCTCAGACCCATGCCTGCTAATCCCATGCCGGGGATTTTTCGATTTAGCCACGCGGCGGTAACCAGGATGACCATACTAAGTATGTAGAGCATAGAAACCAGGCTGTGCGGCAGGAATCCCGCAGCCATCGGTGTGAATAGCAAAAGTTGCAAGCAGAGAGGTATAAGGAATAGTCCAGCGTTGCGTAGTTGCAGTTCAGCCAGGCGTGCAAATTTCCCGCCTTGTAAACGAGCCAGGCCAATTGCTAGCGGCAGCGTAAATACGAGCAGCATGCCTTACTTCACATGAACTATATCTATTGTTTTGAGCACACCTTCGCCAGGTGCGGTGGGGTCAGGCAAAACTATCCTTTCTTTCAGCACCTCACCCATCGCCTCAACGACCTGGGGATCGAATTGCGTGCCCTTCATCTTTGCCAGGATGCTGTAAGCTGTTTCTTGCGCCATGGCCTTCCGATAGGGACGGTCGGAGGTCATAGCATCGAAAGCATCGGCTACACTAATGATACGGGAGCCCAAGGGGATATCGTCTTGACGTATGCCATCAGGATAGCCTTTGCCGTTCATCCACTCATGATGATGGAGAATGATGCCGCTTTCGGCCTGGAAAACTTTAATCCGCGCGATAATATCTGCTCCGAGAGCGGCATGGCGCTGAAAATCCTTCTGCTCCTCTGGGGTGAGAGGTCCGTTCTTATAGAGCGAGGCGTCTTGGATGCCGACCTTCCCAAGGTCATGGAGGCGGGCACTGCGCACGATGAGCTCAGTCTCCTGGCGTGAGAGGCGCAACTGGCGCGCTATCGTGCGGCTGTAATCTGCCACGCGTTGGGAATGTTGGTACGTGCTGGAATCCCGGCTATCAACCACATCAGCCAGGGTGCTTAGGGCAGTGAGCGTGTTCTGCCGCACCTCATTCAGAGATTTGAACGATTCCCGTGCAATCAATAGTGGAGCTGCGAACAGGAGAATCGAGAAGGGCGTCACCTGCCAGAGCATCGCTATGGCTACCCCGATCGGGATCAAGGCCAGGTGGCTACTGAAAATAGAACGGAAATTCTCGCGCCATACGTCTATCAGCGGAACCTGATTGGCCATGCCGATGGCGGCACTCACCAAAGTGGTATTTAATAAATAGTAACAAATGGTGATGGTGGAAATGGCCAGCACATTCTGCAGATCTCTCAGGGGCTGCCGGGTGCTATCGGAAAGGTAGGAATATAAGATTGCTTGAGCAGCATAAATAATGACTAGTTGAGCAAAGTTGAAGACCAGCTTGGGAATGGGGCGCTTCAGGATGATTTCTGCCGCCAGGGTGCCGCCAGCCGCTACCAGAATTGCTACCTGGACCGGGAAGAGCAGCACCGATGTTAGGCGCAGTGAGGCCGAAACCATTATCGCAGCATTGCTTCCTTCCAGCTTAATGGGAACCAGATCGGCAAGAAAAACCAGGAAAATGAAAAAGATACATTCCAAGAGGTAATGTGTCGGGAAAGTCAGAATTCCCCAACCCACGAAGACGAGACTAATCAGGAAGAGTGCAATGATATATGTTTGGAGAGGTATCGGCAGCTTTTGCAAATTCTATTTACCTAAAAAAAGGATAATGACTCTTGAAACAATTTCGTAACTCGACTGTTGTGTTTTGGCAGGTGACAGGTGTGAAGTCATGTAGCTATGGCTACCCTATGCTTGGCAAATAGAAACGCAAATACCTGTTCCGGTTTCTGACCTTGCAAGAGTCGTTCATGGGCAGAGAGGATCAAAGCCTGAATGAG
>SHYO01000097.1 GCA_009692745.1 Chloroflexota bacterium | reverse complement strand
GGACACTGACAGACGGGAATATCCAAAGATGTCATAGCCGACTCCTAACGCAGTTGCTCTGGCTTGTTTCATCAATATACACCCAACTACGCCATTTGGATAGAGACCAACCGCCAAATCAGGAAGTTATTTCTTGACGAGCCCTTATAATCCTATTGGCGAGATCCTGGCGGAAAGTGTCTCGGTGGTAGAAGGGCGACGTTTCTGGAGATCGGGGATCCAGGCTGATCCTTTGGCGCTCCGCTGCCATATCAGCCTGGCTTTGTTACAACCCGATGAGCAAGCGGTGGTGAGTCTCAACCACGCCGAGGAACTGTTGCATTTGAAGGGCCGGCAGCACCCGGCGCTGATCTCGCTGTACGAATGGCGCGCGTTCTTGCTGGATCGCCTGGGATGCCCTGAGGCCGCGATTGTAGACCTACAACGCTGCCCGGTAACACTACGGAACCGGTTGCGCCTGGTGGCACTCTATGCCCATATAGGCCGGTACGATGCGGCGCTGGCACTATATGATCAGATCCTGATGCAGGTGGGACAAGAGAAACCTGATAAATCAGAGCGGATTCTGCGAGAAATACACCGGGGGCGGGGCTGGATATATAGCCACAGGGGAGAATGGGCGGCAGCCGCAGATGCCTTGCAACAAGCCTTGGGCTTAGATTCTGGCGATGTGGCCACAGCGCAGGATCTCGGGTATGCGCGGGGACGGCTGGATGCGCAACGGCGGGTTAGGGCGGAGGATGACGAGCTGTTGGAGAGATTCAGGGTCCAATCACAAGATGCGGTTGAAATTCTACAGAAGGATATGGCTACCCGGCTGAACCGGCTGGACCGGCGGATTCAGCGGGTGCGCCGCGACTTGTTAGGAAATTTGAAGGTGGTGCGGCGGATTACGGTTAAATTATTGGCATCGGCCAACACCCCTGGAGAGCAAGAAGCAGCGTTTGCTGTGGCTACAGATCGGATTCATGAGATGGTGGAATCTCTGGTGCGGGAACGGAATATGGAGTATTACTCGCAGCAGATTCGAAAAGAGCTGCCGGACCCTTTGATTTGGGCTCAGCTCTCAGCTCCCTCGAAACGTTCGCTGGCCCACGCCGAGCTACTTTATAGAGAAAATATCGAGGTAGTGCAATTCGATTTTACCCCAGTTCTGGTTGAGATCTGCCGGGTTTTTGAACAGGAATTTTACGAGCAGCTTCTCCACCCCCTGGCGCATTATGCAGAAGGATACCATGTGGCAGCAGGAGAACAATGCCTGCGCGTTGCGTCATTTGTCTGGGACATCTCTCGCCCGGAATTTCTCTCATTAGGGAAAATTGCGGCTATTCTCGATGGCTTAAGTAAACCGGATGTCTCTCCAGGTTTACTGCTTTTTATTCAGGGAGCGTGGGGTGGGGAGTTCTGTGGCACGCTAGACGAAATCCGGCAGGGATTGGGCAGATTGGTGGAATTACGCAATAAGGCGGCCCAGAGTACACGTCTGGACCGCCCATTAATAGATGCTGTGCGACACCTGTTTTTCGGCAACGAGACCAATACAGGATTATTAACGCACCTGGTTAAAGGGTACCCCGTTTACCGGGCATAACTGCTGGCGCTTTTACCGTAGCCCATCTCCTTCAAGCGCGCAACCCGCTCATAGATTGGAGGATGGGTACTAAACAGATTCCGTAGTCCCTCGCCCGAAATAGGATTTACGATGTAGAGGTGGGCGGTGGAAGGGGCTATATCCATCGGCATGCGCTTATTATAGGCCTCAAGTTTCTCTAATGCGCTGGCCAAAGGCAGAGGATTTCCCAGAATTTGGGCGCCGCCGGAATCAGCCTCAAATTCCCGTGAACGGGAGATAGCCATTTGAATGAGGAGCGCGGCGATCGGCGCCACGATGATCATAAGCAGGCCGGCCAATGGGTTTCCCTGGTCCCGGCTATTGCGCCCGCCGCCGTATCCTCCGAAAATGAACGCCCAACGCGCCATACTGGCGAGTAACGTGATGGCGCCGGCAACGGTAGCTACGACAGTGGCGATAAGTGTGTCGCGATGCTTGACATGCGCCAGCTCGTGGGCCAATACCCCCGACAGTTCATCTGGCGATAAGATATTCAGGATGCCAGCAGTGACAGCCACGGCTGCATGTTGCGGATTGCGCCCGGTGGCAAAAGCATTGGGTGTAGGATTCTCGATAAGGTAAACGCGCGGCATAGGGAGATCTGCCTTTTGGGCCAGTTGCCGCACAATGGTAAAAAGCTGGGGCGCCTGCTGCTCGGATACTTCTCTCGCGCCAGCACTTTTAAGGGCGATAGAGTCAGAGAACCAATAGGCTCCCACATTCATCACTATAGCCAGGCCGAAAGCAAGAATCATACCTTGCTGTCCGCCTAAAGCCTGGCCCATGAGAATGAAGATTATCGTTAATGTCGTGAGTAAAAGGGTGGTTTTAATGGTATTGGCCAACATAGTTTTAAGAACTCCTTATCTCAGGGTTACCAAGTAAGGTGCAATATTAGTGAAATTTTAGCACAACTATCAGGGGGGCACAACGGGTTAAACTTAAGGGTTTGATGAGAATTTTCGAGAAGCGGCATGTCTAACGAGCTTCAGATTCAGGCAGCGCCTGTATCCAACGATCTCGCGGGTGGGCGCCGCTTAGGGCATACAGGACATGTTCACGAGGGTCCTGAGGAAGGTAGAGCACAGTTGCGGCGCTTCCCGGTGTGAATTTGTGGGTTAGAGGTTCTTGGTAGACGACACAACGGGAGCGTCTGGCCAACCCGTGCAGATCGATAAAGGTATAATCTATGAACCAGGCTGGCGCGCCATCTTCATCTTTACTTGCCATCACCAACTGAATCTGACCTTCAACAGCGATGCCGTAGGTTAGCAGGCGTTTCAGGCGCCAATCTCTCGCCACGAGCCAGATACCCAGGCACAAGCCAATCGCACCGATGGCGGACAAGATGGCAGGTGCGGCCCAAACCAGCCAGGGAAAACGGGTCAGTATGGGATGGGCATGTTCGGCATCCAGGACAAAATTGAGCAGCAACCATCCCAAACCGGTCAAAAGCAAGCAGACGCCGGCAGTATTGATGGATGTCACCACATAGCGGGGGAGCCAGAGGCCGTGGAGCTCCCAATTAACACGCCGGGGTGGAGATGGCTGAAGCTCAGGCTCTATCATGGACCCTCCTAAGCTGCATAGGATGGACCTGGCAGATATCCAGGGCGAAGAGCAACAGGTAAACCGTGCAGACCATCAGGCTTTGGCGCATATCCCATCCATGAGGGCACAACCGGTGGAAACTCGGATTTCATTATAGGGGATTAAGGAGGTGTGGTCAAATCGCGTGGCCATCACGGGTGGTTTGTAAATGAATTATAATATTCCTATACTTATTGGAAGATTTTCAAGGGCGGGGGTTGGAGATATGGGTGGTATTGGGGTGATCTGGCAGCAAAATGGCGCGCCGGTTGACCTGGGCGTACTGCAGACTATGGCCAGCGCGGCTGCGGCGCGGGGGCCGGATGGTGTGGGGATGCAGGTAGATGGCATGGTGGGATTGCTGCACCAGGCGCTTCAAACCACCCCTGAATCCATGCACGCAGAGCAACCTTGCAAAAATCGCCGGTCTACCACGTGGATTACAGCGGATACGCGGCTCGATAACCGGACTACACTTATCCGGCTGTTGGAGGAAAGAGGCTGGACATTTGATAACCCCCCGGATGCGGAGCTGATCCTGGCGGCATATGATGTTTGGGGGGAAGATTGCCCCCGGCAACTCCTGGGGGATTTTGCCTTTGCGATATGGGATCAGGAGCGGCAGCGGTTATTTATGGCGCGGGATCACCTGGGGATGCGCCCACTGTACTACCATTTCGATCGAGGACGAGGTTTTTTCGCCTGTGCATCGGAGGTGCGCCAGTTACTTACCTTGCCCAAGGTCGTAAGGGAGATAAATGAGGCGGTAATAGGCGACTTTCTAGTGAGCGGTTGTGCAACGAATCTGGCAGAGACATTCTTTACCGGTATTTATCGTGTTCCCCCGGCGCATATCGCGGTGGTTGATCTGGACGGGCTGCGCTTGCGCAGGTACTGGTCTATCGATGAACGGCGTGAGGTACGGTACGGTTCAATGGAGGAATATTCCGCCCGGTTTGTGGAGCTATTTCAGGAAGCGGTGGTAGCGCGCATGCGCAGTGAGGGCTCCCTGGCTATTATGTTGAGCGGCGGCTTGGATTCATCTTCAGTGGCAGCGATGGCAGCAGGGATGGTAGGGGCTGGGGGGAAGGACGTTTGCCCCTTGGCAGGTTTCTCTGCCGTATACGATGAACTGCGAGCTATGAATGAACGCCCCCAAATCGAGGCGATGGTCAAGCGCTATGGCATGGTAGGTCACTATCACGTGGCGGATGGGTGCTGGACGTTGCGGGACTACTGCCCAACCAGGTTAGGCGAAAACTCCGCCGCAGGGGATGAACCCTGCCCAAGCACGTTGGATAGTAATTTGAACGAGATTTGCCGGAACATCCGGCAGAGCGGCGCCCGCGTGGCGCTAACCGGCTATTTTGGCGATGAAGTCGTGAAGGTGAATCGTCACTACTATTTCAACCTGGCCATGCAGCGCCAATTCCACCGCTTATGGCAGGACCTGGCGCATTACCGTACGTCTTACGGGTCCTGGCCCCCATTTCCACTTAAATCCGGGGTGCGCCGGATGTTGCCCAGGCGGCTCAGATATGCCTTAAAGCCAGCCCATTGGGGCCACCTGCCCCCATGGATCAACAGGGATTTCGTACGCCGATACCAGCTCGAAGAGCGCTGGCGGGATGTCTTTGACCGGCCCAACCCTGCTCGTGTTGGTGAGGAAATTGCATCTTGGATTACAGGGCCGGTGGTGGCCTCGTGGATCGGATACGTAGAAAGGATCGCCTCCCGCTGGTCCCTGGAAACGCGGCATCCCTTTGCGGATATACGCCTGGTCACGTATATGGCGTCGATTCCTCCAGAGTGCTTTTTTGACCCGCAAGAAGCCCACAAACCCTTCTTGAAGCGGGCGATGGGGTCCAGGTTGCCCACAGAGGTCTTACACGCGCCGAAGCCGTCAGGGTCTCCGTTAGTGTACCGGGGGTTGCGTGAACGCGAAGTTTCGAAAGTCAGACAGATCCTGGCGTCGCCACTGATTGCTGAAAAAGGGTACGTGGATGGGAATATGTTGCGGGAGACCTATGAAAAATTCGTCGCCGGCAGCCTGCATGATATGTGGCTGATATGGTATCCGTTGGCGCTGGAAATATGGTTCAAGGGAATAGGCCAATTCCCAGGTGTGGTCTAATGGTGGACATTTGTCTACCATTAGAGGTGGATAGAAGGAGGGAAAATGGCGGGCCACAAGCAGTTAGTGCTCTCGATCATAGGCAGTATCCTCTTATTGCTGGTCGGCTCCGGCTCCGGGCTGTCGAAGGCCAATAGTTTTGGAAAATCCACGGTTGAAAAATCCAAGATCGAGATTATACGGTTTGATAGTACCGGGATAGATATTCGCATTCAGGTGCCCGAATATACCGGAGAAAAGCTTACGGAGGCGGATAAGACCTATACCCTGGTCAGTATCCCGGACTATGAGCTTACCCAGGTGCCGGGTAAGCCTGTCCTACCGGAAAAAGGGATCATGATAGGCATCCCGCCCGATGGCCAGCCGGAACTGCGGATTGTATCCGTTGACAGCCACAGCGCCTGGGGTTTCCACATTCCTCCAGGGCAGGCGGTAGAGGTCCAGCAGGATGGTGTGCCGTCTGATTTTCCATCTTTCCAAACGCACCGGGCGGAGGATGCGCGGATTTACGGCAGTGATCTGGATTTTCCGGCGGCGCCGGTAGAGATCGCCGGGACCGGTTTCCTGCGCGACCAGAGATTCGTGAAGCTGGCGATTCACCCTATCCAGTATCTGCCCAAAAACGGGGAGATACGCTTTAACCGCCAGATGGATATCCACTTGGACTTTAATGCCAAGGCTCTACAAGCGGGTCTCCAAAAATCCAGATTGGAAAGCCAAACGTTTAGAGAAATCTTACAGTCTACCGTGTTAAATTACGCAGAGGCCACAAATTGGGCCACGAAACCGCACCCACAGTATGATTTGCCCGCGAACCGGGCCCCGGCGACCACACCGCTGCCGGCAAATGGTCTCAGCTGGAAGATACCGATTACCCAATCCGGCATCTTTAGGCTGAGCTATAATGACCTGCACCAAGCCGGAGTACTGGCAGGTGGGCCTGAGCCCCGCCATTTTAAGATGTTTAAAGGCGCTACCGAGATCTCCATAGCCGTGATCGGAGAAGATGATGGCAGTTTCGATGCCGGGGATTACGTGGTTTTTTACGGCGAGGGGCTTAATACGAAGTACACGGATACGAATGTCTATTGGCTGACCATTGGTGCAGACGACGGTTTGCGCATGGCGGCGGAAGACGGCCAACCGGCGCAGGCGCCCCTGGTGCCCAGCTTCCAGGATACTGTCCACCTGGAGCAGGATACGACCTATTGGCCCTGGCTGCCAAAGAAACCCGAACACGAGCATTGGTTTTGGAAAAGCACGTTGGCCGGACCCAGTAATTCCGCGACCCAGTCTTTCAATTTTACTTTACCCCATGCGGCCTCGGACCCGTTCACGGCCACTGTGCGCGTCGATGGGGTGGGACGAACCACCGGCGCGCATAACTTCCAGGCCCTGGTCAATAATCAAGCGGTGGGCCAGGCAGCCTGGTACGGGGGGAACGAACAAACCGCAACTTTCCAATTTCCGTCGGGGTTCCTGGTGGCGGGCACGAATACGCTGAAGGTCACAGCCCCGGCCACCGGTAATGGCACGTATGACGAAATGTGGTACGATTGGATCGAGCTAGATTACCGACGGACCTTTGTGGCGGATGGGGATACCCTTAGCTTTGATAGCGCCGGGCCTGATCCCTGCAGTACACCCCATTGCTTACAATATGCGATCACCGGATTCAGCCACAATCAAATTGTGCTGTTGGATGTAACCGATCCGACACATCCGCAGTGGGTGACGAACGGCGTGATCAGCGGGTCAGGACCGTATACTCTGCAGTTTCAACAGCAAACCGCGGGTCTGAAAGCATTTGCGGCCAGCAGCGCCCTGCTCAGCCCTGCTGAGACCCGGCGGGATCAGCCCTCCGATCTGCATGGGAGTACGAACGGCGCCGACTATATTATCATTAGCCATTCTGATTTTATCACTGCCACCCAACCACTGGCCGATTACCGCGCAGGTAAAGGTGAGCGGGTCAAGGTGGTGGATCTACAGAATGTCTACGACGAGTTTAGCGGAGGGGTAAAAGATCCGGCAGCGATCCACGATTTTCTGGCCTATGCCTATGCAAATTGGTTGGCGCCCGCGCCCAGTTATGTGCTGCTGGTGGGAGATGGCAGCACAGATCCTAAGAATCATACCGGGCACAGCAAACCGGATTGGGTACCGCCTTACCTGGCGCCGGTCGATCCCTGGGTTTACCAGGTGGCATCGGAAAATAAGTTTGTGACGGTCAGCGGGGCGGACTTACTGCCGGATATGTTACTGGGCCGGTTTCCGGTGACGACAATCACCGAGACCCAGGTAATGGTGAATAAAGTCCTGGCCTATGAGCAAACCCCTCCCACCGGTAGCTGGAACCGGAACACCCTGTGGGTGGCGGACAATATGCCGGATGCTGCCGGCAATTTTCAGGCCAGCTCTGACAAGGTGATCGCCACCAGCCTGCCGGCGGGATTTGAAGTGCAAAAGGTATATTTGGGGACCACTGTCCCTTACCAGAATCCGGCGAGCCAGGCCAAGGCGGCGGTTATTAATGGGATCAATGCCGGCCAGTTATTTGTCAGCTATACAGGACATGCTTCTTACCGCCAATGGGCCGGGGAGGCGATTTTCACCTCCACGGACGTAGGTCAACTGGCAAACGGGGGCAAGCTCCCGGTAATGTTATCAATGACGTGTTATACCGGCTTTTTCCAGATCTGGATTGTGCCGCCTACGGCGATTGATGCCGAGTTAGTCCGGAAGGCCGGCGGCGGCGCGATTGCCAGCTATGGGGCTACCGGCCAGGGGGTCGGCGCTGGACACGACTTTCTACATAAAGGATTCCTGGGTGCGGTTTTTGAGGATGGGTTGGGCCACATGGGGCAGGCTGGTCTGGCGGGAAAGCTATACTTATATCTAAATTCCGCGGGGGCGGATTTGGACTTGATCGATACTTTTGTGGTTTTGGGGGACCCAGCGCTCCTGATCGGGGTGGAAAAGCCGCTGTATGACATGGATGGAAACGGCGTCGTGGATCAGGCCGATATCCAGGCCATAGCTCAACGTTGGGCTCAATCTGCCGGATTGCCCTATGACGTGGACGGAGATGGGCAGGTAACCATCCTGGATGTTATGGCTGTATCGTCAGAATGGCGGAATTAGGGTCAAAAAGGCAACATAAGACTGTGGGGTAAGGGGAGATACCTAATCAACTCTTCCGCCGACCCCACCGCCAACCTATCGCAACGATAAGCAATCCTCCTCCCAGTAAGATGAGGCTGAGTCCTTGATCAGTGGCGCCTCCTGTTTTGGGCAAGGCTTGAGGTGGATCTATGCTGCGCATCAGGGCTTGGGCTCTGGCGCGCAAATCTCGGGCGGTAGTGTTATCGAAATTCTTTCCCAGGTAAGGAGCCAGCAGAGCCGGGCGCATCTCGGCGGCCAGAGCATCTCGTCCTAATGCCAGTTGGGTGAGGTGATTTTCTATATTGGCCCCTTCAGGGCTGTTGGCAAGCAGAGCGGCCTGGGTGGAGACCCTGAGGGCGTCGAGCGAGAGAGGACCGCTAGGAGCGTTGATCTCCTTATAGGCCAAAGCCAGATCTGAAACCTCCGCGGCGTTAGCTTTGAGGGATGCAGGTAAGGCATCCGGTTTTAGAACTTCGTGAACAGGGCGACCGTCGAGATCAGCAGGCAGGGTAAGTCCCATTAACCAGTAGATAGTGGGGAGGATATCTACTTGATCGATCCAGGTATCCAGGCGCGTTTTGGCGATATTAGGCCCTACCAGGGCTGCCCAGACTCCGACAATCTCCGCATCTACCGTGCCATGGTTCCAGAGGAAGGTAGCATTAGGCTGAAAATCTTTACCTCCCCCAGGCCGTGAGGAGACATAGCCGGTGTAGGCTACGTCTGCATTGGTGAAGGCGGTAAATGAAGGTTGGCGATCGTGGTCCAGAGGTTGGCGCATATGCAGCAGCGCCTGAGCGGCGGGGGTGGCAAGATAGAGCCATCCCGGTATATCGCGCATCGCAGCCATAGAACGATTGATATCTGCGCCTGGCGGCAGGTATACCAGCGCCCCGGAGTCACCGGTGACATTGAGATTTTGGAGTGGCACCCGGTATGTGGGATTATCATTTAACCAGGCAGGAAGGCTGGCCGAATGGGTGCCGCCCTTTACGTACGAATCCCCTTCGTCTGTCACAAAAGCGAAAAGGGTATTTTCGGGAGTGATACCGAGGGCTGGTAGCCTTTCAAAGAAGGATTTAAAAGCCTGGTCATTGGCGGCGAGGACATCGTCGTATTCCCCGGGGTTCTTATTATCGTGGGCATTTTCGATATAGGCGTAGATCACCGGAATATTATGGGCCAGCATTTGATATGTGGCTTCAAGGGTGTACTTGCTGTCGAGCTTATCCCAGCCGGGGAATCTGCCAACTGCTTCGTATAGCCAAGAGATATTGGGAGAGCCATAGGTGCGTTTCCCATCTTTGTAGTAGATGGCGATGCCCCGGTAGCTGTCGTTCAGTTTGTCGGTGGGATGGTTCATGGGAGACAGGCGCGCGGCCTCGGCGCCTGTCTCCAGAGCCATGTCACTATATCCCACGACACCTACGTCCATTCCGGCCTGGTTGTAAATCTGCCAGGGTGGAGGCGAGAAGATATAGGGCTTTCCGTTAGGAGTTTTCGTCTCCCAGAAGGCCCAGGTTTGCGCTTGTCCTTTGACAAAAAAGGTATTATTGGGCACACCGTGCTTATCAGGATATTGGCCGGTAGCCAGGGAAATGAAATTTGGCGCTGTATGGCTGATTAAAACAGAATGGCTGTTGGTGAAAAGAGCACCTCGTTCCAGGAATGCCGTGAGATGGGGCATTTTTTTAATATCTGCCAGGTGGGTATTATCAAAACCGATAAAAATAAGGTGCTTGACCGACCCTACCGGATCTGCCGCCTGCGCTTGCACCGGCCTGGTGGAGCATGTGAGGATTAAGCACGTCAGAAATGAGAGACAAAGGCGGCACATCTTATCTGGCTTCAGCAATGACATAGCGTACCTTTTCGTTCACGTCTTGCGATAAGGGCATTCCAGGAGAATTTCTGGTTGGACCTGATTAAGATCTGCTGAGACAGACGAAACATGGTTGGATTATAATTCACTCCACAATTCCTGACAAACCCCGGACTATAATTTACATAAAACTAGAGGTTTGCTCAATAGGCGTCCCTCGGGTATAATTATGCACTAATTAAGTAGAAAATTAAGGAGTAATACCTCGTGATGCGTATTGGCATCTTTGGTCTGCCCCAAAGTGGACAGACTACTATTTTTAATGCTTTAACCCGCTCTCAAGCTACAGTTGGAGTTGCGGCCGCCGGCCAGCGGGAAGCAAATCTTAAAACTGTGAATGTGCCAGATCCGCGAGTGGATCTCTTAACAGACTTATTCCATCCGCGGAAGACGGTATATGCGCAGGTCCAATATCTTGATGTGGCTGGTTCTGTGCCGGGCGGAAGTGGCGAGGGGACCGGATTTAACCGGCAGATTTTGGCGGCTCTGGCTCAGAGCGACGCACTGCTAGGAGTAGTCCGCGCTTTCAGCGATGATGATGTTTTCCACCCGTTGGGCAGTGTGAATCCGGCAAGAGATTTGAAGTTACTGCAGGATGAACTGATCCTGGCCGATCTTGGCGTGGTTGAACGGCGCATAGAGCGCCTTGGCGGAGAAATGGGGAAAAAATTCGTAACGCCAGTGGAACGGGAGGCCAGGGAAAAGGAGTGGGCGCTCTTACAGCGTTTCCAGGAGCATTTGAACAATGAGCAACCTCTCCGCACTATGGATCTAAGTGCCGAAGATTGGAAGCTGTTTCGCTCCTTCGGTTTCTTAAGCGAGAAACCCTTGTTAGTGGTAGTGAATTCTGGAGAGACGGAAAAGGAAATACCCGGATTGCGGCTTACAAGCCTTCACACCGAGCTCATATTTCTGCGGGGCGCGATCGAAATGGAGATTTCTCAGCTAACCTCTGAGGAGGCCAATATTTTTCTGGCGGAATATGACATTGAGGAGCCCGGGCTGAACCGGGTAATTCGGGCATCCTATCATTTACTAGGGTTACAATCCTTCTTTACGGTGGGAGAGGATGAGGTACGCGCCTGGACGATTGAAAAGGGCACCCGAGCTGTGGTAGCCGCCGGGGTCATCCATTCAGACCTGCAGCAAGGATTTATCAGAGCTGAAACGATTTCTTATGACGATATGATAGCCACTCAAACGATGGCGGCAGCCAGGACAGCCGGAAAACTGCGCCTGGAAGGAAAAGAATACATTGTACAGGATGGAGATATCCTGAATATCCGCTTTGCTCTATCAAAGAATTAATTATGGATACTCCTAGTAAACAAGTTTACGTCGTCCGGCATGGAGAGGCGAATCTGCATACCGGTATCGCTTATGATCGAGCTCCTGGGCCTCCTTTGTCGGAGAAAGGGCAGAAACAGGCGTACCAAGCAGCGGAATATCTGGCTCATGCAGCAGCGGAGGTGTTATTTGCTTCGCCGTTGCAACGTGCCTTGAGTACCGCGCAGACTATCAGCGAGCGCTTAGGTTTGCTGATCAGCGTGACCGAAGATCTGCGAGAGGCCCAAAACGGTGAGCCGCGCGAGGCGATCCGCGAACGTATCCGCCATTTCTGGGAGAGCCAGGTAATGGATTCTGCGGCGCGGGTGATCGTCTGTGTATCCCACGGGCTACCTAGCGAGATACTCTTTGAAATTGGTACCGATAAGCCTCTGCTGCCGAGCTTAAGAAAGTTTGATTACAATAACATCATCTGTACCGGCGGTATCTGGCGCTTGAACCAGCAGCCAGATGGTAGCTGGGAAGGGAAGCTGGTCCACATACCTGTGGAATATGTGTAAATGATTGATCCGCTGGAACTTAATCCCTATAGCGCGCCGCGGCGGCCCGCTCGCCTGGTATATTCGGTAGTCGCCATTATCATCATAGTGTTTCTCATTGACCGGTTTAGCAAAAATTGGGCCTTGGCCACCTTGCGCTCGACCGGCGGCTTTGCCCTGATTCCAGGTTGGTTGTCGATCACAGAGTATCAGAATACCGGCATCGCTTTTAGCCTGCTGGCAGGGCAAGGCATTGGTCCGGTATTACTCTCATCAGTAATTCTGCTGTTTCTGCTGTGCTTCTTACTTTTTAGGCCGCCACGCCAGACCCTTTTACGCCTGGGTTTGAGCCTGGCAGCCGGTGGGGGGTTGGGGAATCTGTTCGACCGGGTCGTGTTTGGCTCCGTACTGGATTTTGTGAGAACGCCGATTCAATTTTTTGGCGTGTTGAACTTTGCTGACATAGGGATAAGTATAGGGATGGTACTGGTCGTATTAGCCTTGGTGCTGCGCAGGCCGTAGCCGGACTTAACTTAAGATCTGGGTCAATCTTAGTTGGACATCTGATAAGGACGGTAGAATCGCCGTGGCTGCGGAAAGATCCAGGCGACGGCTGTGGGCATTGGGGATGGCAATAGACCACATGCCTGCCTGGCGGGCGGCCTCAATGCCGTTGGGTGCGTCCTCCAGCACCAGGCAATTTGCCGCAGGAATCTTGAGCAGCTCCGCGGCTTTCAGAAAAATGTCCGGCGCGGGTTTACCATGAGCTACCATATCGCCGCTGGCAATGGCAGTAAAGTATTTTTCAAGCCGCAAAATCTGGAGCGCCAAAGTGGGATAAGGCTGCCGCCCTGAAGTCGCCAGGGCCAGAGGCACCTGGCGCGCCTGTAATTCTTCCAGGAGGGGCAGAAGACCGGGCATGGGCAGGAGCGCCGATGGGGTTAGAGCATCTCCCCGCACCATGTTTAAGAAAACCTCCTCTGTTTCAGCGCCTAAGACCTCAGGTATAACATCCAAATCCATTTCCCGCACCAGGCGGACCTCCACCTCTGCCAGGCGCATACCTAAGAGTTGGTCATACAGGCTGTCTGGAATGGCTTTGCCATGGCGCGCGATCACCTGGTCCCAGGCATATTTAGAGAGCGGTTCGCTGTCGACCATCAAGCCATCCAGGTCAAAGAGGAAGGCCTGAATCTGATGCGGTTTGCCGGGCTGGAAGAGACGCATAGCGGCACACATAGTACCCTCCGTATTAGGGAATTCCCCAGGTGGCAGGATTGAGCAGCCTTTCATCGGAGAGGCGCAGCCGGCGCAACTCTGCCACCATCTCGGCGGATAGATGGGGTGGAAATTGGACTGCGCCGATATCTTCATCTAACTCCTCGATATTGCTCGCCCCGACCAGGACCGTACTTATGCGGGGATTTGAGAGGCAAAAGGCAATGGCGGCCTGGACGGCGGACGCCTGGGGCATATACTGGGCGCTGAGTTCGCGGAAACGCTGGGACTGACGTTTTAACACGTCCAGGTGGGATGGTAGATAGTCTCCTTTGGGGGTTAGCACCCCTTTTAATAAAGATGACCTGGCAATAATGCCCACGCCATGCTTTTGGGCTAGCGGCAGCACCTGATCATCCATCCGCTGGTCAATCACATTATATGCCACCTGGAGGGTGTCAAAGTGGCCATGCTGGACCACCGCCAGGGCGGCAGCGGCACCATAAACCGAAGCGCCAATGAACCGGACTTTGCCCTGCGCCACCATCCGCGCCATATAGCCAGCTATTTCGCCAGCCTGTAGTAAGAGTTCGGTTAAGTTGTGAACTTGAAGAATATCGATCCAATCGGTCTGGAGACGCTCGAGGCTTTTTTCTACCGATGTCTGAATGGTATCGCGTAGCAAATCTCCCTGGAGAGGCTGCCCCTGGCTATCCAGACACCCAACTTTAGTAGCAAGTATGACTTGTGAGCGGAATTCTCTAAGCGCCTCGCCGATGACAGATTCGCTGGTGCCATAAGCCGGGGCGGTATCAATATAGTTGATGCCGGAGGCGATGGCATGATGGAGCAATTTTTGGGCCTGAGCCGAGGAAGGCTGCCCTTCCTGGCCGGGGACCTGGATACCATAGACCAGGCCGAGTTCTACGGTGCCTAAGGATAATTCTGACACTTCCAAACCTGTGCGTCCGAGAATGTGCTTTGTAATAGCAGGACTCATAACTTTTCCATGTCTAACAGTGATGGTAGTCTGTTAAGCGTTTTGGTTTGGCCATAGCGCCCATTTGTGGGCTGATCTATAGAGTCTCAAACCTGAAAATCATCGATGCTGGTTATGGGATCGCGCCGGGATAGCCGCGCCCTAATAAGCGCGGCTATCCCGCTGAAGGACAGGTAGTTTATGGAGCGATATCTGCCAGCAGCCGGCGGAATTCTTCGCGGATCTCTGGGGTGACGGCCTCATCGCGCGAGGGTAGCCGAGAATATCCGCCGTTCAGGCCAACGGCAGCCATACCGGGGCGCACGAACACACCCTCGCCGGCAGTCTGGCGCGCTATCTTGCCTACCATCGCTGAGTATGGTCTCATGACCCTATCAAATTCGTGTTGCGCCTCAACATACCGTTGCGCTTCCATAAGATCCCAGATACGCCAACAGAATTCAGGATAGAAATTGGGCCAATGACTGACAAAGGCCTGGCATCCCAGCATGTGGCCCAAGATAGTCACAAAAGTATTATTTACAACCGCAACTCGCGGCGAAAAACGGCGCACCCCTTCCTGGAATTTGTCGAAATCAGCCGAGGCCCATTTTAGACCGACCACGTTGGGGATTTCGAGCAGCTTTTCGGCGACGTCAATAGGCAGGTCATATTTGGCGCCACTATAGAAGTGATTATAGGCGGCGAAACCCACTTTGGTATGGCGCGCCACTTCTTGTATCCAGGCAATCACATCGGCGGCACGGCCGTCATAGTAGAAAGCGCCGGAAATCTGCACGCCGTCAATGCCTAGACTCTCCGAAAATTTACATAGATCGATGCAATCGCGGATATCCAGCGCTTGCACGCCGGCGATAATCGGCAGGCGGTCGCCGGTGACATCGGCGACTGTTTTGATCACTTGCTTGCGTTCAGCAATATTCATGGTGGTGAAATCACCACCGGATCCGGCTGCCAGCAAGATGGTGTTTCCCTGGCGGGCGCCTTTGTCGAGAATCCATTGGACATTCGTGCGCAGGGCGTCCAAATCCAGGTCGCCATTCTTTTTGAAAGGGGTGACCAAGGGGATTACGACGCCGCGCCAGCGGGCTTTTGCCTGTTCAGGTGTTATCATGAATTAGCTCCTTCGGTAGATTTAAGTGAATTACTTTTGTAAGCCTGGGATTACATAACAACTTGATTGGCTTCACAGATGACCTCAAAAAGTGTCCGGCTACAGAAAATCAAGTTATCGACGGAGATACGTTCATTTGGGGCATGGGCAAGCGAGAAGGTAGGAGGTTGGCCAACACCTTCTTTGATCGGGCTGAAGCCGTATACATTTACCCCGATCTCTTGCAAGAGGCCGCGCTCGGTGCCGCCGGTGAGCATCGAGGCAATTACGGGAACGCCTGGTTCCAGACGGTGCATCACGCGGGTAATGGCCTGGAAGAGAGGCGTATTTTGCGAACACTCTGTCCCCAAGTGAAGATCCTCAATATCATATTCGGTTGTGGACCCCAAAATCTCGCGCAACTCCCGCTCGAAGCCGGTGGCGTTTTGCCCGGGTAGAAGACGGCCGTTCAAAGTCAGGTGGGCATTTGCCGGCAAGGCCCAACGGCTAATGCCACCTTTCAAGAGGGTAGGGGCGAGGGTATTGCGCATAAGCGCATTGAACCTATAACGCAGGTCCGGCTCGATGGGAAGCGCTGATAGCATGGCATCAATTTGCGCTGTTTGGGAGCGTGATAAGGCATCTCCTAACCGGGCGAAGCCATCTGATTTTGCCTCTTCAGGGGCGAAGGCATTTGCCAGGGCGCCAAAGAAACCGAGCACCGTTTCGGTGGGATGTACCGGCATCTGCTGTTGGGCGAGCTTATCCAAAAGGCGGCCCATGTGTAACAAAGCATTATCGGGATGAGGGACGGCACTGTGACCTCCCGCAGCCTTGGTGTGAACCTGGATGGTACACCAACCCTTTTCAGCCGTGTCAACGAGAATAAAATCCTTGCCAGCGATATTTAGCTCTGCGCCACCTTCGTAAATGGCATAAGGGGCATCAAAGAGATCGCGATGGTGTCGTATGAGCCAGGACATACCATAGGTGAAGTCGCTCTCTTCATCGGCGTGGGCCAACATCACCAGATCACCCTGCAAAGGTAGTTTGTAGCGTTGGATAAGCAACATCGCCATCAGACAGGCTACGGTGGTTTTCTTCGTATCTATCGTACCACGACCCCAGATAACGTTATCTACGAGTTTGCCACTAAAGGGAGGATGCTTCCATTGGGTTGGATCGGCCGGTACCACATCCAAATGGCTCATGATCATTAATGGTGGTTGGCTTCCATTACCTTTCAAGCGGACAATAAGGCTGGCGCGCCCCGGAGCCGATTGGAGGATCAAGGGGCGATATCCTGCCGTGGCGAGCACATGCGCCAGGTATTCAGCCGCGGGCAGCTCATTGCCGGGCGGATTGCTGGAATCGACACGGATCAATGCTTGTAGGTGGCGCACGGTTTCAGCTTGCAGCTCATCCCAATTAATAGCGGTGAACGCAGGCATAAGATCAATTACTTTCCTTCTATCTATTAAAGATTGTGATCAAGCTGGCACAGGCCAGCCTAGAGATTTCACAATGCTACGTAATTCGGCCATTTCCGCTTCATCCAGCGGGAGTGTAGGCGGACGTGGCGCCCCGACCGGTCGACCCATGACGCCCATTAAACCCTTCAGAACCCGGTAGCCACCGGATTTTTGGGCGGCCTTACCCATAAAATCTCGCATAGGATTAACCACACGGTCATAGAGTACTTGCACTTCTTCGTAGCGGTGCGCCTCGAGGAGTTCCCATATTTTCAGATCATGCTGCGGGTAGGCAGCTATTACGGCGCTGATATAACCTCTGCCGCCATTCTTATGGCAACGTACCGGCTGGTTTGAGTTGTCGATGACATTAAAAGTTTGCGAGAATTGGCGCATGTCGTCGTAATCGACTTCCGGGGGAACGGCCCACTTAAGGGCTACCACATGCTCAGCATCGGCCAGGCGAGCCATGGTCTCGGCCGTGAGGGAGGGTACACCGAACCACCAGGTATTGTAAATCATGATGCCGATATCAATGGCGTCGGAAATGTCGGTAAAGAAGCGGACCATATCATCCTGGGTGGGATGGTGAAAGAAAGGCAAGTCAATCTGCAAACCAATGGCACCCAGGTCTTGGGCCTTCTTAGCGTCTTCGATGGTGTGCAGTGTATTCTTGGGTTTGAGAGCACAGATAACAGAGGCGCGGGGACCTGCGGCGTCTACTACGGTACGCAATAGGTGGGGCCACTCATCATCGCTGAGATCAGGGCCTTCCCCCATGGCAGCGGCCACTTTGATGGGGGCCGTCTCGCGGACAAGACCATTGGCGACCCACCAACGGGCCAGGTCTGCAGTTACGGCAAGATCGAGTTTGAACTTTTCATCAAAAGGTGTGGGTAAGGTGGCGATAGGGCCTTTGATCAATTTTTTGAGTTCGTTCCGGTTCATAGGTCTGTCCTTTCGTATAGCAATAATGGTTATAATTACCCTAAGCGGATAAATCCCTCAACTGCAAAAACTGGAGATGGACGCTACCATTGGCGTCCGGGTAGGTGTGGACCACGGCCGCGATTTCGTTGGGTCGTGTATAGATAAGATCCGGGTAGCCACAGAGGTCGCCAGGCCGATGGGGCACACTGGGATCGGCAACATAGAGCTGGCCGGAAAATTGCCAGGAAAAGCCACCATCGCTGCTGATGCTGCAACTCACCCCGCGCCGGGCGGGATCTTCGTCACGGTAGGCGCACAGGATGGCGCCGGAACGCAACCTTAGGAGTTTGATGTTGGAACCCTTAAAGCCGGTAGGGCGGACGGGCGTCCAGCTCTGGCCTTCATCTGCAGAATGAGAAAGGAAAGCCTGGCGGGTGATGTGTTCGCGGATGACGGCCAGGAAACGGCCATCGGGCAGCCGCACTATATCTGTATCGCTGAAATTGCGATCGGGGGCAGCGGCAATGATAATTGGAGGGGTATAGTTTTGGCCCTGGGCATCCGTAAAAGTAACACCCGATCGCCATTCTTTGTCGCGGCCGATGGTGCCCATTATAGCAAACATATAGCGCCCATCAGAGACGGGATGGGGATTACTGGCGCCGTACATCTCTGTCCAGTAGGGGAATAGATTTATCTCTGGCGCGAGCTCTGACCAGGTCTGGCCGCCATCATGGGAATCGATAGAGCTGATATACCAGCCATTGAAGGGCTCATCGCCGCCAAGGGATCGAT
>SHYO01000096.1 GCA_009692745.1 Chloroflexota bacterium | reverse complement strand
CGCCGACCTGCGCAGGCGTCTGACCGGGCAGGGCTGGACCCTCCGCGACGGCGTCACGAGCTGGCAGACCATCCAACGCTGCCTCCCCGGCCACCACGTGCTGCACGTCCTGGCCCACGGCCAGTTCAAGCCGGGCGAGCTACCCGGCAATGGCACGGCCTACCTCCTCCTGGAGCACGAGGGGACAGAGCGTATCGCCCGCGGCGCGGTCGATCGTGTCTCTGACGACGAAATCATTGCCGGCCTGGCCGGCGTCCATCCGCTGCCCCAACTGATCTTCCTGGCCGCCTGTGACAGCGCCAGGCGCCCACCGGCGGCAGCAGCAGCGACGGGCGCTAACCCCTTTGTCGGCCTGGCGCCCAAGCTAGTCTCGCGCGGCGTGCCAGCGATTGTCGCCATGCAGGACCTGGTACCGATGAACCTGGCCCGCACGCTGACGACGGACTTCTACCGTAACCAGTTCGCATGGGCCATCCCTGTGCTCTTCCTCCGGCTGAAGCATGGTCAGCTCTTCTCCAAGCCGGTTGCCCCGCGCCAGCCCTTCGAGCCAGAGATGGTGCTAATCCCCGCAGGTGAGTTCAAGATGGGCAGCGACCCTGGCCCCGGCATCCCAAAGCACGAGACGCCGCAGCACACCGTGACTCTGTCCGCCTACTATATCGGCAAATACCCGGTGACGAACGCACAGTACGCCGAATTCATCAAGACTCTCAAGCTATCCGACCTCGGCGAGGCCCATGCTCGCAAGCCGGAGGGCTGGTTGAACCTCGAGCCACCGGCAGACCGGCTTGCCCACCCGGTGACGGGCGTGAGTTGGCGCGACGCAGTCGCCTACTGTCGCTGGCTAGGCGAACAGACGGACCGTCACTACCGGCTGCCTACCGAGGCTGAGTGGGAGAAGGCCGCACGCGGCGCCGCCGGCCGGCGCTATCCGTGGGGCGATGCCTGGGATCCTGCTTGCGCTAACGTCGGGAAGGATACCACCGCGGTGACTGATCATCCATCCGGCGCCAGCCCTTACGGTTGCCAGGATTTGCTGGGCAATGTCCTGCAGTGGACCTCCACCGTGTGGGGCACCCAACCGCAGCAACCGGATTACCCATACCCGTATCGCTCCGATGATGGACGGGAGGTGGCCAACCCGCGGGCGTTGCCGGCCCAGGCCAGGTTGGTCTGCCGCGGCGGCCCCTATCCGTTCCGAGGCGAAGCGCTCCGCTGCACCGCACGCAGCAATATGACGCCGGACAGCACAAGCAGCAGGACTGCCTGGCGCGGATTCCGGGTGGCAATGGACATCCGGTAGGAGACAAGGCCATGTGCCCGATTGACGATGAAGACAGTCCGATCCTGAATCCAGCGACGCTAAGCTTTCGCGATCGGGTGCGGACGGGGCGCGTGGTGCCAATCATCAGCGAGGATGCAAGACAGCGCCACGAAACAGGATCGGATGCTTCCGGCTCAAGTGAGTCAAGTCTCGTCGAGAAAGTAAGGTGACCTAATGCCCATCAACAAGAAACAGGCCGGTGTTCAGCCGGCCGGCCCGCGTCAATCCGGCTTTGACCGGCACTTTTGGCGCCTCAAACAAAGCCGGGTTGTACCCGTGATCAGTGATGAAGCCATGGGCGATCTGGTCTTGGGTGGTTACCGGGGCCTGGTCGAGGGCTATGCCGACCACGAGGATGATGGGAAACCTTACAGATATCCCTTGCCTGACAAGGACAACCTCCCCAGAGTTTCCAGGTTTTTTAAGGTACGAGAGGGCTTGACCGCGGGGGCGCTCAAGTCGGAGTACCTGAATTATGTGAAAAACCACCTCTATTCCCTGGCCCAGGCCGAGGGCGCGGATGGGGAGTTGCTGGCCCAGGCTGAGGCCCAGGTTGACGCTTTGACTGTCTCAGAATTTGCCGAGCTCTTGGGCTATCCCAACCTGAAGCGTGACGCGGAGCACCCACTGCTTACACTGGCCAACCTCCCGGCCAGAACCTTCCTGACCACCAGCCCTTACACCTTCATGGAGGCCGCGCTGCAGGTGGCAGGCAAGAAACCCCGTACCGAGCTGTGCCGCTGGCGTAAGGAGTTGGACAGCATTGATTCAGCTATTGATGCTGGCTACAAGCCCAGCACGACCGAACCGTTGGTCTATCACCTGCACGGCCTGGATAAGTACGATAATTCGCTGGTGCTAACCGAGGACGACCACCTGGAGTTCCTGGTCAACATCTGCCAGGGTCAGGGCAACGACGCGGCCGACCGTATCCCTGCCCTGGTACGCAAGGCGCTGGTCGACGACCTGGTCTTGTTGGGCTTTAGCCTGTCCAAAGTGACCTTCCGGGCGCTCTACGCAGGATTGATCCGCACCGGCGAACGCCAGGAAGAGCGCGGGGTCTGTTGCCTGCAACTGGTGCCCGATGAGGAAGAAAAACGAGACCTGCAAGACTACCTGGAACGTGAGGCCAAATTCGACGTGTTCTGGGGAGATGTGCGGCAGTACACTCAGCAACTGGGTGAGATGCTGAAGGCAGAATCAAGAGGGGGTACGGAGCCATGACGACACCAGAAGTCACTGCTGAAAACCCTTACGTTGGCCTGGCGGCCTTCACACGGGATAAAAAACACCTCTTCTTCGGCCGCGAGCGCGAAGCGCGCGATCTGCTAGCTCGCGTTATCTCCGAACGCCTTTTGCTCTTTTATGCCCAATCGGGAGCGGGCAAGACCTCGCTCATCAACGCCCGGCTGATCCTGGGGCTTGAGGAAGAGCGCTTCATCGCGCTCCCGGTGGGGCGCGTGCGCGGCGGGCTTCCTCCCGGCGTGCAGCAGGTGGATAATCTCTTCGCCTTCAATCTGATGCTCAGCCTCGCCACGGGTGAGAAAAACCCGGCGCGGTTCGCGAATCTATCCCTTAGCGATTTCCTGGCTCGCCTGGCGACGGAGGATGGTCAGGAGTGGACCTACGACGAAACACTGTTGCCCGGCCCGGCGTCGCAACCCGCTTCCAAGGGTGCCACGGACGGCGCCAGCACGCAGCCCTTTGCTCTGATCATCGACCAATTCGAGGAGATTATCACCCACCACCAGGAGCGTTGGGAGGATCGAGAGGGATTCTTCCGCCAGTTGAGCCAGGCGCTGCTGGACGACCCTAACCTGTGGGTGATCCTGGCGCTGCGCGAGGACTACATCGCAGCGCTCGATCCTTACGTCCATCTCCTCCCCAACCGCCTGCGCGCCCGCTTCTACCTGGAGCGCATGGGGGGCGACGCGGCGCTGGAGGCGATCCGCGCTCCCGCGGCGCTGGCGGGCCGGCCGTTCGAATCGGGCGCGGCCGAGGCGCTCAGGGATGACCTGCTTCAGATTCTGGTCCCCGGTACAATGAAGACTCTGACAGGCCAGTTCGTCACGCCCATGCAGTTGCAGGTGGTATGCTCCCAGGTGTGGAAAAAGCTGAGACAGCGGCCAGGTGATACGATCACCCTCCCGGATGTGACTGAGCTCGCCAAAGTGGAGGACGCCCTGGGCGATTTCTATGAGAAGGCTATTGCCACGGTGCTGGAAACGCCGCATATCGGGGTCGCCGAGGCGGCGCTGCGAAGCTGGTTCTCCGAAAAGCTGATCACCGAGGGCGGCACGCGCAGCATCCTATTCCGGAACGAGACCAGCGGGGAAACGGCTGGGCTACCCAACCGGGCGGTCGATCTGTTGGCGGCGCAATTCCTGCTGCGCACCGAGATGCGCGCCGGCGGCGCCTGGGTCGAGCTGGTACACGACCGGCTGGTCAGGCCGGTGCTGGCCGCTAACGCCGCCTGGTTCCAGGCCAACCTGAGCCCTTTGCAGGAGCAGGCCGCGCTGTGGGATAAACAGAACCGGGCGCAAGGCTTCTTGCTGCAAGACGATGCTTTGGCAGCGGCGGAGCAATGGGTCGCAGAGCACACGGCCGAGTTGACCCAGGTGGAGATAGTTTTCCTGGCTGAGTGCCGGGAGGCGCGGGCAGCGGCCGAGCGGGAGCGGCGCCAGTCCGCTCGCTTTCGCTGGTTGGCGGTTATCGCTCTTATTATCGCCGGCATCGCGCTTGTAGCTTTCGTAGGGGCGCTGTATTTCTACCAACGGGCAGATGCTTTGAGCAACAAACTTGCGGCCCAAGTGAGTGGACTGAGTGTTTTCAAATCTCGCCAACTGACGGCTCAGGCTATCAATCTACGGAACGACCAGGCTGATCTGGCTTTACTATTAAGCCTCGAGGCTATACGCACAAGTGACACAAGTGACACAAGTGAGACCATAGGGAGCCTTCTCAATATACTAAAAATAAATACTCAAATCACCACTTTCCTATGGGGCCACAGCTCTGGTGTGAATAGCGTGGCCTTCAGCCCAGATGGCAAGACCCTGGCCTCGGGCAGCGCAGATCAGACGATCATCCTGTGGGACGTGGCGAAGCGCGCTGTTAATTTCCCTATCACGGGCTACCCTGCACCAGCTGCGCAAAACACAGTCAGTACCACCTACCAGAGTGCTATTAATTTCCCTATCACGGGCTACCCTGCACCAGCTGTGCAAAACACAGTCAGCACCACCTACCAGAGTCGGGTGTACCTGGATCACGCGAACCTGGGTCAGGTGTATAGCGTGGCTTTCAGTCCAGATGGCAAGACCCTGGCATCAGGCAGTGGGACAATCATCCTCTGGGATGTAGCCACAGGCCACCCTCTAGGCCAACTCAAGGCCGAACGCACGTCTCCGTGGGCCAGTGTAGCTTTCAGCCCGGATGGCAAGACATTGGCCTCGGGTAGTGGGGATGGGACGATTATCCTGTGGGATGTAGCCACAGCCCAGCCGCTCGGCTCCCCCCTCACGGGCCACAAGGCTGGAGTGTTTAGCGTGGCTTTCAGCCCAGACGGCAAGACCCTGGCCTCTGGCAGCGTTGATGGGACTGTTATCTTCTGGGATGTGGCGAAAGGTCAGCCCCTCGGTCAACCCCCAACGGGCCACAAGGGTTACATGTCTAGTGTGGCCTTCAGCCCGGATGGCAAGACATTGGCTTCGGGTAGTGGGGATGGTACGGTTATCCTGTGGGACGTGGCGAAAGATCAACTTCTTGGCTCCATTCTCACAGGCCACGGGAATCAAGTGAGAAGCGTGGCCTTCAGCCCGGATGGAAAGGCCCTGGTCTCGGGCAACGGTGATGGTACGGTTATTCTGTGGGACGTGGCAACGCGCCCGCCGCTCGGCTCCTCCCTCACGGGCCACAAGGGTTACGTGCATGGCGTGGCCTTCAGCCCGGATGGCAAGACCCTGGCCTCGGGTAGTGGGGATGGTACGGTTATCCTGTGGGACATGGAGAAGCGCCAGCCGCTCGGCTTCCCCCTCACGGGCCACAAGGGTCAAGTGAGAAGCGTGGCCTTCAGCCCGGATGGCAAGACCCTGGCCTCGGGCAGTTGTGGTCAGGTAAATGCAAATGGATTTTGCCAGCAGGGTGAGATCAGTTTGTGGGATGTGGTCACGCGCCAACCGCTCGGCTCCCCCCTCACCCACCACAAGGATATCGTGGAGAGCGTGGCTTTCAGCCCAGATGGCAAGATCCTGGCCTCAGGCAGTTGTGGTCAGGTAGTTGCAAATGGATTTTGCCAGCAGGGTGAGATCAGTTTGTGGGATGTGGCGACGCGCCAACCGCTCGGCTCCCCCCTCACGGGCCACAAGGCTGGAGTGTTTAACGTGGCTTTCAGCCCGGATGGCAAGACCCTGGCCTCGGGCGGCTGGGATGGGACGATTATCTTGTGGGACGTGGCGACGCGCCAACCGCTCGGCTCCCCCCTCACCCACCACAAGGATATCGTGGAGAGCGTGGCTTTCAGCCCGGATGGCAAGACATTGGCCTCGGGGAACGGGCATGGGACGATTATCCTGTGGGATGTAGCCACGCGCCAGCCGCTCGGCTCCCCCCTCACGGGCCACAAGGGTGGGGTGTTTAGCGTGGCCTTCAGCCCGGATGGCAAGACTCTGGCCTCGGGCAGCTTGGATCAGACGATTATCCTGTGGGACGTGGCGACGGCGACACGCGAGCCCTTCATCCTCCTCCTCACGGGCCACAAGAATTATGTGTTGAGTTTGGCCTTCAGCCCGGATAGCAATACCCTGGCCTCAGGCAGCGGTGATAATACCGTTATCCTGTGGGATGTCAGCCTAGAATCGTGGCAATCCAGAGCCTGTGGTATTGCTAATCGCAACCTGACTCAGGAGGAGTGGCAAAAGTACACCGGGGATGAGCCATACCGCAAGACGTGCCCCGATTTACCCGCGGGGTAAGCGCGTCCGCCAGGAGGAACCTGAGCACAAGAGCGGGGGGAATTTGCCTCCTTAACCGGCGCGGCAGGTTTCCGAATGCGCAGCCATATCTGTGCCGTGGGGAGACGTCACCGGGGCCAGCAGGTTGCCATCAGCCGGCTTAGAGCCTATCCGCATAACCCTGCGGCTCGAAAAGCTGCGAGGGCGCAGGGGCTGGCGGCTGGCGACCAAAGCGCCGCTAGCCAGCCAAGTCCAAGGTGCTGCGTTGAAATAGGTGTACCACATTCACGATGCCCAAACAGCGGCGCTTGAGCACCTTGATTTTGTGGTTCAACCGTACGCGGCCTATGGGGTTCTACGCCAACAGCCTCTTCGCGGCGACGATGGCCTATCGCGTGGCCTAATATCTATGCTGCCGCCACGGCGGTCACGCTGTTGCTCATCTGGCGCAGCGTGTCCTTGCTGCGGCGCAGGCTGGGGCTGATTTGGGCTTCGAAGGCCAGTTTCAGCTTGATAGCTTCGTCAACGTTGCGGGAGCTCAGGGTGGACCAGATTTGTTCCACGGCATCGTTCATGGTTTCCAGATATTCCTGGAAGATATGCAGCAGCCGCCCATCGGCATCGCTCAGGCCATCCAATTCCTGGTCCAGTTGCTGCAGCGTGGCGGGGTCGCCTTGCCAGAGCGGGGCCAATTGCGGCATGATGCGCGCTCTGAGGAGCCGGATCTCGCGGCAGGACATATCCTGGTCCATCCAGGTTTGCTGGTCGTACTGCTGCTTGAAATGGTAATAGAAATCCTCATAGAGCTTGGGGAAGGTAGCGGCGTCCCGCCCGGTGCGCCGGAAAGGATCTGTCAGGTCCGCCAGCAGTTGATGACCCTTGCCTAATTCCTTGATCAACTTTTCCAGGTCGGACACAAGCTGTTGGCCGTGATCGAGCCTGCGTACCGTCTGCAGAGCTTCCCCGGCGGCGCTGAAGGCGGTGTCGCTATGGGAGAAATAGTTGTTATAGACCGTTCTGATGGGGAAATCGATCACCTGGTTATCTTGCAAGCGGCTGAAGAGCACCGGCGCGCCCCAATCCCAGGTATCCTGGACGAGGGCGCGGGCTTCGTTCGCCGCCAAATCGACCATCCCGTGGTATAGCAGGCGCTCATAGAACTGGCCGGCGAAATCCTGCGCCGTCCGTATCCCTACCTTCTCGATCATAGCGACGACGGCTTGCACGCCGCCGTCCTCCACCAGGGCCGGCGCCAGCGGTACGAAGGCATCGTTGCGCTGCCGCCCGGCGCTCTCACAGGCCGCCAGGAAGCACAGGGCCGGCGCTTTGGCTACGGCCTTAAAGGCGGTGACCAGCCGCCCGGCTTCGACCGGGTCCACCGCGCCATCCGCTTTTTCCAGGTAGAGCACTGTGCCGCCGGGGGTGCGGGCGCCGTGGCACAGAAAGTGTACCAGGTGGTACCCATCCGCCAGGGCTTTGCGCAACCCCTCCATCGTGGGTGGCGCAGTGGAGCCGCTTTCCAGGTAAGTCACCTGTACATCCGGCAGCGCATCCAGCGTGATGTGCAGCGCTCCCCGTTCTGCCGGCGCAATGGTATCCAGCCCGTACTGGTCCAGCGCGGCTGGAGAGGCAATCACGGCCAGCAGCTTGAGGGGGCGTTGCGGGATGGGCGCGGGTGTATCCCATTGTTGTGCCCGCACATAGCGCGAGAAGGGGGTCAGTGCCATGCTGCCCAGGGGATGCCATTCTCCCGCCAGCGGATAATAGATGCGCTCCCAGTGTAGCCCCTGCAGCTCCGGCGGATCAATCAGCAGGCGGATGCGCAGGCCATGACCCTGGGCTTGCACCGCAGCGATGGTTTCCGCATAGGGTTTGCCTATCACCGGGTCGGCAAACAACATATTTCCCAGCGCCATGCCGTAGGCCGGCGGATCTAGCAGGCTGGCATCCAGGCCGGCTTGATCCAGATGCAGCATGGCGCGGGGGAAGTCGCGCCAGCGCAGCACGCTCATTTCGACCGGGTAGTCCCCGCCAGCAACATCCGCGGTGAAGATGCGGATCTGCACGATTTGGTAGCTTTCACGCGGGCCAAGATTGGCAATCATCATAGGTGTATTCCCAAGAATTTGGCTGAGACAGGCGGCTTGAAGGTAGCAATAGCCGTCAAGCCATTCTAACATAGTTTTTCGGCGCTGCCAACAGGTAAATGACAAGGTGAGGGGGTGACTTCCTGGGAGCGCGAGCGTCTCGCTCGCATGTGCGCCCAAGATGGTCGCGCTCCCAACACGTCATTTGGTGGCGGCATGGGATGTGCGGCATGCTCTTCTCCGGACAGCCGAGACCGCACTTACAGCCGATGGCACGTTGACAATTTGCCGGAATCCCAGGGATTCATTTTGCCGGTCTTAAAAGCGTGCGGTTCAAAACCGCACCTACTGGAGAAAACTAAAGGGTCCTACCTGCTGCAGGTGTTGGCTCCAGCAGGTAGGACCTTTAGACCAGGGTTAATCGGCAAGCTACGCCGGGCTTATCCAGCCTATGACTGTCTGAAACAGCAGGTAGAAGTTCAAACCGGCGATGATGATTGCCACGCTCCAGGATAGCATTTTTAACCAGCGGGAGTTCACGAAGCGACCCATTTTGGCCTTCTCACTGGTAAACATAACCAACGGAACCACGGCGAAACTAAGTTGCAGGGAGAGAACCACCTGGCTGAGGATCAACAATTGACCGACGCCCCGTTCGCCGTAGGCAGCCGCCACAAGTATGGCCGGGATAATCGCCAGGGCGCGGGTCAGCAAGCGGCGTAACCAGGGCCGGATGCGGATATGCAGGAAACCTTCCATGACAATCTGCCCGCTCAGGGTACCAGTTAGGGTGGAGTTTTGGCCCGATGCCAAGAGGGCCACCGCGAACAGGGTACTGGCCAGCGTTGTCCCCAGCACCGGGGCCAATAATTGGTAAGCGTCACCGATATCGGCTACGTCTTGGTGTATCGTGCCATGGAACGCGGCAGCGGACAATATGAGGATCGCAGCGTTGATAAAGAAGGCGAACAATAATGCCACGGTAGAGTCGATGGTGGCAAACTTAATCGCCACGGCCTTACCCTTGTCGTTGCGCTCGTAATTCCGGGTTTGTACGATGCTGGAGTGCAGATACAGGTTATGCGGCATGACGGTGGCGCCGAGGATACCGATGGCAATGTACAAAGCCGATGGGTTTTTGATAATTTCCGGCGCCGGTAGTAGCCCCAAGACGATACCGGGTAAAAACGGGTGGGAGATGATCATCTCGTAGGCAAAGGCGGCGGCGATGATAAAGATCAGACCGGCTACCAGGCTCTCGATATAGCGAAAGCCGCGGTTTTGCAGAAAGAGAATTATCAAGACGTCACAGGCCGTCAGGATAACGCCTACTACCAGGGGAATACCGAAGAGCAGATTCAGGGCGATAGCAGAACCGATCACTTCGGCCAGGTCACAAGCGGCGATGGCAATCTCACACAAGACCCATAGCCTGAGACTCACCGGGCGCGAATAGTGATCGCTGCAGGCCTGGGCCAGATCCCGGCCGGTAACGATGCCCAATTTCAGCGACAGGTGTTGCAGCAAGATAGCCATGAAATTCGAAATCAAGATCACTGATAAGAGTAGATAGCCGAACTGCGCTCCGCCGGCCAGATCCGTAGCCCAGTTGCCAGGATCCATATAGCCGACGGCGACCAATAGTCCCGGACCGGCAAATGCCAGCATGGTGCGCCAGAAGCTGCCTGCTTGAGGTACCCGGATAGAGGCGTGAACCTCGGGTAAGGAGGGCATAATGCGGCGGTAGCGCCATCCGCTTTCCCTTTCCTCCGCTGCTGCAATGGTGGGCGTATCCATCATTCTAAGTCTCCTTATTTAACTAGCATGTAACATAGATTTTTGTTAAATCAAAGTATTTTGGTGTGTAATTCTAAAATAAACTTAGTCTTGGCTAATATTATTATTTGTTTATACGCAGTTTTTCCAGATTTGTCAAGTATCTTTTTTGGGGGGGGCTAAATCCGAGGTGAATTCACAGAGGGGGGGATACTATCGATTCTCGTTTTTGTTTTTCTCGCCAGTATCTTCTTACCGGCAATCGTGTTATATGGTATGAGCCAAACAGGACCATTGGAAAATTCGGGGGCTGAGGAGGAAAAACTATGCCTGGCAGGATCTTTCACCGTTTAATGCGGGCTTTGCAATTGAAACCAGATGTCTATGAAGAGGTGGAACACGATCAGGGCGCCACTGTGGAGGCTTTGATCATCGTCGTGATTGTGGCACTTGCCACGGCTTTGGGTATTATTATCAGCACGATTGATCCGGTGCGCCCGGTCTATGCCAGCGGCATGACACCGTTGGGGAGTATTATCCGCGAGATCGGCGGTTGGCTCATCTGGTCTTTCCTGGCGTTTATCATCGGCACACGGATATTTAAGGGCCAGGCCACCTACCAGGAATTACTGCGCACCATCGGTTATGCGAACGCCCCAGGCTTATTGAGTATCTTCGGCTTTCTACCGGTGATTGGCGGGGCGGACGTGATCATCGGTTTTGTGTGGCGCCTGGCTACCGGCTATGTAGCCACCCGCCAGGCGCTGGATATCGATGATCGGAAGACGGTGATCACGATAGTCCTCAGCCTGGTACCCTATTTTATCCTGTCTACGCTAATCCCATTTTAGAATTACCTCCATTCCTCCTTGCAACCTCTACGATTGGTTTGCGTATCTACCTATAGCAGACCTAAGAATTTATAAGGAGGATTTAAATGGTAAATAGAATGGTTGGGGTGCTGCAACTGCGCACAGGTGTTTATGAAGAAGTAGAGCACGATATCAATGCCACCGTCCAGGCTTTCGTAGTAGTGGTGCTGGTGGCTCTGTCATCGGTCATCGGATTCGCGCTAAGTGGGGCCTTCGGCGGGCACGGTATCGGAATCGGCAAGGCCATTGGTATCATCGTGGCCGAGATCGCCGGTTGGTTGATCTGGTCGTACCTGACGTACCTCATTGGTACGCGCTTCTTTCACGGCGTGGCGTCCTACCGCGAACTGCTGCGCACGGTCGGCTATGCCGATGCGCCGGGGATATTGACGATTTTCCGGTTCTTGCCCTTCTTCGGCGGCATACTGCTGGTACTGAGCGTCGTGTGGCGCGTGGTAGCCGGCATCTTGGCCGTGCGCCAGGCCCTGAATGTGGATACCACTAAAGCGATAGTAACAATGGTGATCAGCTTTATTCCTTATGCGCTGCTCATGACGTTGCTGACCCGCATCTAAGGAAACCGGGCGGCCACATAGGGTCGCCCCTACGGCATTTCTGCCGTATCCGCGCCGGCCAGCAGCAGTGCCAGTCTCCTGGCCGGCGCCCCCGGGTTGGCGTTTTGCATAAACCCCCCTCCTATTTTGCCTTGCTAACTCAAGCTGCTGGTGGTATTATCAATGCGTATCTTTTGAGATAATCCGGCGTTATACCACGCGCATGCATCTTACAGTGCGTAAGACTTTGGAGTTGAGAGATATGCCCTGGATAAAAATAGAGATGGTTGATCCCGATAAAGAGCCGGCGCCAGCGCGGTCACGGCCGGCCCCTACGGCCCAACTTGCAGCCGAGGGCCACAAATGGTTGGCGCCAGTATTGGGTTTAGTGGTAATGGTGCTGGTGTTGGGTGCGGTGGCATTAGCGCTACGCAGTCAGGCGCCTACTGCCACCCCGCAAACTGCCGCCGGCGCCATCTATAACCCGACCGGTAGCTCCGGTGCGGCAGGCAACACTGTGCCGGTGGGAGATCTACCTGCCGTGGTAGCGCGGGTCAACGGTAAAGATATCACCAACCGGCAGTTGGTAAATGAAACGAATCTGAACATTGCCATGCTGCGGCTGACCCAGCGGCCGGTACCGCCGGACGATCCGCAAAGCCAGCGCCTGATGCAGGTGCAGGTACTGAATGAGGTCATAGATGGGGAGATCCTCTCTCAAGAGGCGGCGCGCCAGGGTGTGATGGTGACAGACCAGCAGGCCTTGCAAGCCCTGGCCCAGGTGCAGGGCTCCAGTTTTACAGATGCCCAACTGCAGGCCGAATTGGCTAGATCCGGCCTGACGCGCGACGACTTGATGACCTGGTTCCGGCGCCAGGTGCTCAGTAATAATTTGATTGCCCAGAAAGTCGTGGCGGGCGTGGCGCAGGCCGACCAGCAAAATACCTATAAGACCTGGTTCAATGACCTCCAATCTCGCGCCCAAACCGAGATGTTCTTAGGTTCCGCCGATGGCGCAGTTGCCAAGGTGGGATCTCCGGCGCCCGATTTCACGACCACTTCCGCCGACGGTCAGAGCCTGCGTCTCAGCTCCTATAAAGGTAAAGGTGTGATTTTGAATTTCTGGGCCACCTGGTGCCCCCCGTGCCGCGCTGAGATGCCCTATATCACCAAGGTATCAGAGGAATATAAAGATAAGGGATTGGTAGTGGTGGGAATTGATATGCAAGAGGCGGCCGAGCTGGTCACGCCTTTCCTGAAACAGTTTAGCATGCAATTTCCTGTCGGGCTGGATCTAACAGGTGAGATCGCCAATACTTACCGGGTCCGCGCCATTCCGACCACCTACTTTATAGATAGCCAGGGTGTCATACAGCAAATGCATCGCGGCTCGATCAGTGAAGCTCTATTACGTCAGTATGCAAAAAGTATTGCGGTCCAGTAAGAGGAGGTTTTACCGTGTCTGAACAAGAAACACACATGCCCGCAGAGCAACAGAATCAGAAAAATCCAGTCCAGAAGCAGCCTGATACGTATGGCGAGGCAGCCACCAGGGTGTTGACCATCACTACCCCTATGGCCCTCGTCTTTTTAGGGTTGGTAGCATCTCTGGCCGTCTTGGGCATCGGATTGATGCTCGGTGGGGCCAAGCAGCCGGCGCGGGCCGCTGCTCCCCAGTATATCCAGCAAGGGCAGGTGGCGCAGCAAGGGCAGCAGGGTCCGGCCTTCATCTTACCGCCCAACGTGGCCAATTTGGACCCGAAGGATGCCATCAAGCAGCTTCCTCTACAGACCCAAAGGAATTCCGTTTCTCCCGGCACAGATCCCTTCGCCAATAGTGGTAGCCACGGTACCGTCCAGGGCGCTGCCCCCGGTCAGAGCGCCGCACCCGCCACGGGAGGGGTATCTGTGGGAGTTGAGCAGGCAGGGGTGGCCCGCAAAGGCGCCGCCCCTCCCACTTTCTCCCTCCCCGGCGTCGACGGCAAGAATATAAGCCTGGACCAATTCAAGGGTCATCCCCTGGTAATCAACTTCTGGGCTACCTGGTGCTCCCCCTGCCGGTATGAGATGCCTTTCCTGCAGCAGGCGCAGGATAAGTACAGGGATCAGGGTTTGGTGGTGCTGGGCGTAGATGTGGCCGAAGACCCTTCCCTGGTGGGTGCCTTTGCTAAGCAATTTAACCTATCCTTCCCCATCGTGGTGGATGGCACCGGCGCTGTGTCTAACATCTACCAGGCCCATGCGATCCCGATCACGTACTTTGTAGATAAGAATGGCGTGGTGACCGATGTGCATCCCGGTGCGATGAACGAGAGCATATTAAAAGGTTTCCTGAGCAAGATTCTCACCACATCAAACTAGCAATTTCTGGTTTCCGGTAAAAGTATTAACCGGCGAGCAATTGAGGCCGCAAAATCCCCAGGCCGCAGTTGCTCGCCGGTACGGTTATCCCCTTAGATTAAACCCACTTTTTAACTTCAAACCCATCAAAAGTCGCCGCTAATCTCGTTCGATATGATATGTACTATTCATAAAACTTCTGTAAAATTTATTGGGAAAGCAAGGTGACTTCATGCAGGCGACGCATGTGTTTCAGGGAGAACGGAATTATAGTGAAGATCGGCCGGCCGAGGATTTGGGGACCACCCGTTGGTCCCAGGCCAAGGCGCCTATCCGGCCTGATCCACCAAACTGGACCAGGCGTATGCTGGATGGAGGAGACTTCCGGGGTATGCAACTGGAGGGGGTGATCCTGCGCCAGGCGGCTTTGCGGCGCGCCGATTTCCAGGGTGCCAACCTGCGGGGTGCCAATTTCTCAGGGGCAGATCTGCGCGGGGCCAATCTGGCGCGGGCCAATTTGACTCTGGCCGACCTGCGCGGTGCTAACCTGGCGGGGGCTGACCTGCGCGGCGCCGATCTCCGCAATGCAATGCTGCAAGGCGCCTCGCTGCTGGATGCCGATCTGCGTGAAGCTGTGCTCAATAAGGCAGACCTGGGTAATGCGATTCTGGCCGGCGCTGACCTGGAGCGGGCTGAGATGCGTGGCGCCATCTGTACCCAGGCGCGGCTGTGGCGGGCCAACTTGCGCCGCGCCAATTGCGAGCGCGCCGATATGCGCCAGGCTGACCTGGTGCGAGCGGATCTGCGCGAGACATCCATGCTGAAAACGCGGCTGGAGGGAACGCAGCTATCCCGCGTTAAGTGGGGCGCCACAGAGTTGCAACCCGAAAGCCTGGGCCAATTGGGTGAAGAGCTGAACGGGCAATATCTGGCCGCCCGGCGCGTCTTTGCAGATCTACAGGCCAATTTCCTGGCGCGTCAAGAACAAAAATCCGCCCGCTGGGCCAATCGCCGGGCGCACCAGATGACCCGCCAGGCCATCTGGACCCGGCGCAAGCTCCAAACTGCACAGCATCGAGCAGGAAATCCAGTGACATGGATGGGACACGGCCTGGCCGAGATCTACTACCGCATCAGAGGCGCCTGATTCCTGCAGGGTTAATACGATTTCGGGCATCATCTTCCGAAATATGGGGGAGTGGGCACCGCGCTACGAACACTCGGGCGTGACCACTCCCCTTTTCCAACTATTTTCACAACAGCCCTCCTGCCCACCTCGGGCACCATATACCATGACGACGGTCACCCCCTCACCCGTCCACCCGTTCACCTTATCATTTTCCCGTCCTGGCGTAAGGAATATACCTCTGGCGTTGTCAAAGTAAACTGAACAGTAACCTTCTTAATATTTGGTAATCCCTATCCTCTGTGATATGATTAATTGAATATAAGTAAAGTGGTAGAGAATAAACTCCCAGGAGGACAAACCATAATTACTGCATCCCCTTATGTCTGGGAAGGAAAATTGACGTTTACCTGTTACGGCCAGGAAGGTTTTGCCGCGTTGGCGCCCGGCTGGAATGACCTGGTCCGTCGCAGTACTACCAATAGTATTTTTCTGACCCACGAGTGGCAGACCCTCTGGTGGCAACACCTGGGCCAGGGTGATCTATTTCTCGTGGCAGTATATGACCTGCATGACCATTTGGTGGCTATTATGCCCTTGTTTCGCACCTATTCAGCCGAGGCCGGATATGAGCTGGCGTTGGTGGGGTGTGCGGACGTTTCAGATTATCTCGATTTGATCGTCGATCGCGCCCAGGCGGCGGATGTCTACTCCGGCATAGCCAGTTGGCTGCTCAGCCCGGCAGCGCCGCAGTGGGATCGCATCGATTTGTGTAATCTTAAGGCCGAATCTTTAAGTTGTACGCTGCTGCCGCAGATAGCCCGTACTGCCGGCCTATCTGTAGCCTTTGAAGACCTGACCATCTGCCCGGTTATTTCGCTGCCCGACAGCTTTGACGCCTACCTGGAAGGGCTTGACAAGAAAGAGCGCCATGAATTGCGCCGCAAAGTGCGTAAAGCCGAACGGGAGGCGCTTATTTCCTGGCAAGTCGTACGCCGTCTGGAAGATGATCCCACTGTGATGGAAATCTTCTTTGACCTGCATGCGCGCAGCAGCCCGGAAAAGCGCGCCTTTATGACCCCTCAGATGCGCTGCTTTTTTGAGCAGGTAGCCAGCACCATGAGCCGCACCGGCTGGCTTGAGCTCTCTTACCTGAAAGCCAACGATCAGCCAGTAGCCACGATGTTATGCTTTGATTACGACAACCATATTCTGGTCTATAACTCCGGTTATGATCCGGAGGCGTATCCTGCCCTGGCGCCGGGGATCGTTTTGCTGGCGTACCATATCTCTGATGCCATCACGCGCGGGCGTCACCTGTTCGATTTTATGCGTGGCACCGAGGATTATAAGTTCCGCCTGGGTGGCCAACCCATCCCCCTACACCGCCTCACCCTCAGCCGGTAGAGCTGAGCATGCAGTGAAAGCGAGTTAGAGTATGATAGAACGGGTAGCGATGTTAAGCGTTCATACCTGTCCCCTGGCGGCCTTAGGCGGCAAGGAGACAGGCGGCATGAATGTCTATGTACGGGAGTTAAGCCGTGAGCTTGGGCGCCGCAATATTTACGTAGATGCCTTCACCCGCAGTATGAATCCCGAGGTACCGCACATTGCCGGGGATGATTTGGGACCCAACGTGCGGGTCATCCATGTACCGGCCGGGCCGGAACACCATATTCGTAAGCAGCAGATCTGGCAGTACCTGCCGGATTTTGTGGGCTGGGTTGAGGAATTTGTCGTTCAGGAAGGGCTGCATTACGATGTGTACCACAGCCATTATTGGCTGTCCGCCTGGGTGGCATGGATGTTGCAGAGTGCACAGCCCGCTCCCATCGTGCATATGTTTCACACCCTGGGCCATATGAAAAACCTGGTCAGCCGTTCCGAGGGAGAGCGGGAGCATCCGCAGCGGATTGTGGTCGAAACCGAAATTATGCAGGTGGCTGACCGGATTGTGGCCGCCACCCCGCGCGATAAAGAGCAGATGTTAACGCTCTACGGCGCCGATCCCTCGCACGTGGTGGTGATCCCGCCCGGGGTTGATCTGCAGCTTTTCCAACGCATGCCGTGCAAGGAGGCCAAGGTGCGCTTGGGCGTCAACCCGGATAATCACCTGATTCTATTTGTCGGGCGCATCGAGCCGCTAAAAGGGATTGATACGCTCATCGAAGCCGTGGCCATTTTGGCGCGCAGCAATCCCTCCCTGGCAACCAATACGACGCTCTGCATCGTCGGCGGCGACGTAAGCGATGATCTCTCGCGTCTGGACGAGGAGATGCGCCGTTTGCATGTCTTGCGCTCTTCCTTGGGGCTAGAGGAGATGATCACCTTTGCCGGGGCCCAATCTCAGGAGAGCCTGCCCTGTTATTATTCCGCCTCCGATGTAGTGGTTGTACCCAGCCATTACGAATCCTTTGGCATGGTGGCGGTAGAGGCGATGGCCTGTGGCGCGCCGGTGATTGCCAGCGACGTAGGGGGTCTTTCGTATATTATTGAAGATGGTAAAACCGGTTACCTGGTGCCCGACCGCGATCCTGAAGCTTTGGCGCAAAGGCTACAGCTGCTCTTGACCAATCCGGCGCGGCGCGATGTGATGAGTATCCAGGCGGCGACCCAGGCGCGGCGCTATAGTTGGTCCAATATTGCCAGCGAGATCGTGGATCTCTACGAACAAGTAGCGATGCAGTACACTAAGATCCCCATTCTACCCCTTACCGCCCGTTAAGGAGGATGCTAATGCCCTCATTTGTCACCCATCTCTCCTGTCCCCGCTGTGACCTGACGTATGACGCGCAGCAGGTCCATAATCTGTGTGCCTGCGGCGCACCGCTGTTGGTAGAATATGACCTCGATCGTATCGGCCGCCAGGCCAGCAAAGCTTTGGTGGCTGCCCGCCCGCCTACTATGTGGCGCTATCAGGAGTTTCTGCCGGTATCCGATCCGCAGCAGATCGTCAGCCTGGGCGAGGGTTTCACGCCTTTACTGCCGCTAGGAAACCTGGGCCAACGCTGGAATTTACCACATCTGTGGCTGAAGGAAGATGGCTTGAACCCCACGGGGAGTTTCAAAGCGCGGGGCGCCTCCTGCGGCGTCTCGCGCGCCCGCGAGCTGGGCGTGACAGAAGTCGCTTTGCCCACTGCCGGCAATGCCGGTGGCGCATGGGCCTGTTACGGCGCCGCCGCCGGGCTGCGGGTCCACGTCGCTATGCCCAAAGATGCGCCGCTGATTAACCAGCTTGAATGCCGTATGTTTGGCGCTGAGTTGACGCTGGTAGATGGCTTGATCTCCGATGCGGGCCGCCTGATCGCTCAGCAAGTGCAGCAGTATGGCTGGTTTGACGCCTCGACGCTGAAGGAGCCCTATCGGATTGAAGGCAAGAAAACCCTGGGGCTGGAAGTGGCCGAGCAGATGGGCTGGCAGATGCCGGATGCCATTATCTACCCTGCCGGCGGGGGTGTGGGGATCATCGGCATCTGGCGCGCCTTGCAGCAACTGCGCCAAATTGGTTGGGTCAGCGGCGACCTGCCGCGCCTGATCGTGGTCCAGGCTGAAGGTTAATGGCACTAAGATTTGGTAGGTTCCATTAGTTGTTTGAGGAGAGCCTGCCGGGCAGCCTGGCGCGATCCTTTCAACGGCGGGTAGGGTCTCGGGCGCTGGCGCACCGCGCGCGGCTCAAGACGCCATGGCTGGCGGGCCGTCAA
>SHYO01000095.1 GCA_009692745.1 Chloroflexota bacterium | reverse complement strand
TGGTGCAGTCGGTGGAAGAGGCTTTGCAGTATTTTGCCAGCCATGCCGCAGAAGTCCTGACGTTGTTCGGCAGCTATTGCCAAGAGCAGCTTGGCCTTCAACCCGAACACGCTGCCTAGCTTTCTCAAAGCAAACCTATACATCTATAGGGCCGGTGCTCTCCATCTGGCTGGAGCGCCTGGGTATCGCGGCGCTGCATGCCTCCGCCGTGGTCGTAGAACGGCAGGCGATGGCCTTTCTCTCCAACAGCGGCGGCGGCAAAAGCACCCTGGCAGGGGCTATGCTACAGTCAGGGTTCCCCCTCCTCACAGATGACATTCTGCCTATCGAGCAGAGCGGGAATTTTTTCCTGGGACGCCCGGGATTCCCCTCCATGCGCCTTTGGCCGCAGGAGGCCCAATATTTTCTGGGAAGCCTGGCAGGATTAGATCCAGTCTACCCGGGTACTGAGAAGCGCAGGGTCGACATCGGTCCGGGAGGCTTCGGAGATTTTTGTAACGTTTCCGTTCCCATAAAATGCCTCTACCTGCCGGAGCGCAACCGGCTCTCCGAGAGAAATACCAGTATCGAGATCCGGCCTCTATCTCCCCTGGAAGGCGTCATCGCGCTGGTGCGCCACTCCTTCGCGCCCCGCATCGTTGAGGTCCTGGGTTGGCAGCCGCGCCGCCTGGACCTCTTTACCCAGTTGATACAACAGGTGCCTATCCGCTACCTGCGCTACCCTTCCGGCTTCGAGCACCTGCCGCGCGTGCGGGATGCCATTCTGGAGGACCTGGCCGAGCTGGGATAAGATAGATTTTCACCTGCCCCCCCACGGCAAATAACTCTTATAGATCAGCAGCGGCGGCCCCAGGTGGTAGCCGTCCGGGGTATCCCAGGCATCCCCGGCAAACCAGCCGCCGAACGCAGGTCCCAGGTCGACGAAAGGCGCCAAACTTCCGGCAGCCACCACCACCCCGGCCGGTCCGACCTGCAACTGCAGCACCTGGGTCTGTGTGGACCCTTGACCGATCTTGACCGCGCTTTGAGCACTCAGCGTCACCATTACCGTTTGGGTTATCCTGCCGGGCGACCAGGGCAAGGGGAAGTCCCGCATGGCCGCGCTCAGCCCCTCCACCGTGCGGGTATAGACCGTAAGTCCCGCCGCCATCACTAACTCGACATTGACGGGCAGCAGGCCGTCATTGGCAACCGTTAGAGTGATGGTGCGGCTATCGGCCGCCGCAGCGCTGAGGGCCGGGTGGGGGGTGGCGGCTAGCAGGTACAGGTTCCAGCGGTTCCAGCGGTCCGCCGTTGCGGCGATCTGCAGTGGGGTCGGGTTGAAGGCATCGGCGGCGCTGATCCCGACCGTATAGGTGTTGGTGGTGGTAACGCGCCGGGCATAGGAGATAGAGCTGGCAGCATAGGCTTCCGGGCTCCAGGCCATAATTCCCCGCCCATACATCCAATCCATGGCGCTGCCGCTGGCGGCGTACAGGGCCTGGGCTGTCCAACCGTGGGGCGAGCCGCGAAAGCCGTTGACCTCCGTTAACTGGCTGCCCTTAGTCGACATGCGCGCATACCAATAATCATCCGGCAGCTCCGCCACAGCCGACCAGCCCCAGGGGAAGAGCAGGATATCTGAGCCGGAATGGTAGCTGGCCGCCGCCATGATGTGTGGATGGGCCAGCACGAAATCCCGCACCACCTGGGATTCCCTTTCGGAGAAGGGCGCCGTCCCCCGGTAGGTATCGGAGCGGGGGACGGTTGAGCCCAGATCCCAGTGGCTATCGTAGTTGCGGTTCAAGTCCACCCCGCCGGGGGGATCTTCGCTCACCCGGCCGTCCGCGTCGTTGTCGATTTGCGGGATCAGATTATCCTGGGCATCGAAGATACCGACCTGATGATTGCTGAGGACATAGCTATTCCACCCCGCGGCAAAGGGATCGGCGGCATGGGCGCTGATCCAATCGGGGATAAATTCGAAGTGGTAGACGTTATAGGTGTCGTAGCCGAAGCCTTCCGGACCGTCCTCGTCGAAACGGCCATCTCCGTCATCATCGCTGGCCGTAGGATTGGTATTCTTGCGCTGATATTGATTCGAGGCCAGGAAGACATCGTTGCCGTCGGGATTGACGGCGGGGATGGCATAAAGGGTGCGGGTATCCAGCAGGTGGGTCACCAGGGGATCGTGGCCATAGAGCGAGGCCAGATACCACAGGGAATAGAGCACCACCTGGCTGCCGATGGGCTCGCGCGCATGGTGCAGCCCATCGAGATAGAGAGCAAGGCGCTGGTCGGGCGGGAGAGCAGCAGCAGGCGTGCCCGCCAGCCGCACCGCCATTATCGGCTGCCCCAGCCAGGACTGCCCGGCCTGGGCGACGGTGACCAGGCCGGGAAAGCTGGCCTGCAATTGGGCCACATTCGTCACCACCTCCGCCCCGGTGAGGTAGCAGGTTACAGGATATTGGAAGATACTGCTGATGCCCAGGGCCCCGGCGAGTTGAGGGAAACCGACGCTGGTGACGGCCGGTTGGGACAGGTGATCGGGATATTCCCGCGGCGCCAGGGTTTCGATTTCCGTCAGCCAGCGATAGCGCAGGTCCGGGGGTGGCTGCGCGGCCTGCACCCGGCTGACCGCTACCATAGCCAGGCCCGCCAGGACTAATCCCGCTGCCAACGCCGCCAGGATCCTGATCTGATTTTGGACCATCCGGTTCTCCTCCACACGGTCGTAAGAATCATGACCCTCACAGGCCGCTAATTTGAGCTATCCTTGTCCAGGCCAACGGATTATAGAGCAGACCCTAGCAGCGGGCAATTTATATCAACATGGATCAGAAATGCAGCCTGTTTGACAAATATCAACAATGTGTATAAAATTACCTAATTATACACCAATGCACTTGATCACTTTTTCCAGGCCACTAAGGAGACGGTAATACTCAGGGAGGTACCGTGCGGACAAATATTGTTATCGACAATCAACTTATGGCTGAAGCTATGGAAATAACCGGCATTCAAACTAAACGTGAAGTAGTGGATCTCGCTTTGCGGATGTTAGTTCGTGTTAAAAAGCAGCGTAAGGTATTGGAATTGGCAGGCAAAATCTCCTGGGAGGGAGATCTCGAACAGATGCGGCTAGAAAGATTTGCGGCGGAATCGGACATAGACTACCATGCCCATTCTGGTTGATACCTCTGTTTGGATCGACCTCTTCAAAGGCCGGGATACCCCCCAGACCCATCAGCTTCACCGTTTGGCGGGAGAAGAAGAGTTGCTCTTGGGCGATTTGATTTTGGCTGAGTTGTTACAAGGACTGAGGAGTAACGGGGATATGACCAAAGTGGAAAATGCTTTCGAGACATTCCAGGTGATCTCCTTGGTAGGAGAGCACATCGCGCGCCAAAGTGCCCGTAATTATCTCGAATTGCGGCAGCAGGGTATAACCATACGAAAGACCATTGATTGCTTAATTGCCACCTGGTGTATCACTAACGACGTCCCCCTGCTCCACACCGATAAAGACTTTCACCCTTTTGCGCAACTTGGCCTGGTTGAGATTTGACCCGGAATACACACAGTCTATTCCACCAGCAATGGAATCGCGGCCGCCACTTCAATATGCAGCCGCGCATAAGCCGCCCGCAATGCCGCCTCTACCCTGTGCGGGCTTTCCCCCTGGGCAAATATAAAGCCCAAGTAGGTGCTTCCCTCCGGCAGAGGCACGAGAAGTTGATCCGGTCTAACCGTTATGTCAATTTCAGTGATCCCGGTCACGGCTTCAGCTTCCGCTACCCCTTCCACCCGTTTCAACAACCCGGCCGCCGGAATCGGAATCATCATCACCCCGCGTGCCCTCGCCTCCCGCTTGAGCGGTGTAACCAGGCCCACGGCCTGGCCCAAGATCAAGGTTTCCAGCGAAACATCGCTGCCGAATCGCAGCGTTTTTGAGCACAGCCCCCCGATCGACCGGCCAGCCACCTCCACGATCCACGGACCAGCAGCATTTACCCGCAGCTCCGCGTGGATCGGGCCCTGCTGCAAACCCAACGCCAACGCTGCCTGGCGGGTACACTCAGTAATGGCCTGTTGAGCATCTGCCGGCAGCCGCGAGGGGGTCACATAGATAGTTTCTTCAAAGTAGGGGCCGTCCAAGGGGTCGGGCTTATCGAAGATGGCCAGCACATGCAGTTCGCCCCGGTCCAGCAAGCCCTCCAATGCCACCTCAAATCCGGGGATAAAATCTTCTACCAGGATGTCACCTGGACAGTCGAGCGTGGCGCCAATAATCCGCCCCGTCCGGCGGAAGGCAGCCAAGAATTCCACCGCGGTATCGGCGCGGATCACCCCCTGGCTGCCGGCCAACGTGGTCGGCTTGACCACTACCGGGTATGGCAAATCCCTGGCAATCTCCGCCACGTCGTCAGTCGTGCGGTACAGCCGGAAGGTAGGCGAAGGTACTCCGGCCGCCGCTAGCTTGCGCCGCATCACATACTTATCCCGCGCCGCCTGGGCAGCTTCAGTGCTGTTATGCGGTAGCCCCAAGGCCGCGCTGGCCCGCGCCGCCAACACAACAGCCGCATCATCCAGCGATAGAATCGCCTGCACCGGATGTTCTTCCGTATAGGTTACGATCGTCTTTAACGACCGGTCCAGATCGCGAAAGTCCAGCGGCAACACACCCGAAGCTGAGCGGACCATGGGCGGTGGTACATCCATCCCCCGTACCACTTCAATCCCCAGCCCCCGCGCTGCATCCATAAATGCTCCTCCCCTAAAGGAAGAGGCCGTAGATAAGAACATAGCTCGTAGAGGTTGTCGTGGCACCATGGCTGAATTATGCCTCTTCTCACTCCAATTCGCAAACCCGCCCAGGCAATCTTACCGATCGGGTTTCCCGGGAGCGCTCAAATTCAGTGGAATCCCCAAATTCGGTAAAAAAACAGGACGCAGCTACTTGACAATTCCACTTAAGATTGTTATAATACCCAGAGTTAAACGGTAACGCGATTTTTACACACTTTGCAAAGCCAGCTAGAAGCTGGCAGATAAACAGTTCAAATTGAAATACATGATGCAACCTCACAACTGCGCCTGTAGCCGGCGGGGGCATTAAGCACCGCGCAGGTTTGAAGGCAAATTGGTTCAAAGAAGATCAATGCCGGCCCGGTGTAAATGCTCCCGCGAGAATGGCTTTCCCATCTCCGGGCAGGGTTAAGGCAGACTGGTGCAAAGTCTGGGTACTGCTCCCAGATTTTTTTGTTTCCCGCTAGTTAATCCCTAGTCTTTTCCTTCTACTTCTCTTCTGCACTTATGTGTTGGCGCCTCGGATCGGGTATGCCTTCTCGCGTGCGTTTTCGACGGGTGGTATTCGTTAACCCAGTAGGATCTAAAGGAGGCCTCCAGGTGATCGCAAACAGCATGCCAACTTTACACGTATTGAACAACACCGATATCGCGACGTTAGCGGCCGAATTTGAATATCAGTCCCCCCAGGAAGTTCTAAAATGGGCTCTCGATCAATATCATCCGCGCATCGCCATCTGCACCAGCTTCCAGGATACGGGCATGGTGATCCTGGATATGGCCTGGCGCATCAACCCCGCCGTGCGGATCTTCACGCTGGATACCGGGCGACTCCCCGAAGAGACCTATCGCATCATTGATACTGTGCGTGAACGATACAATCTTCCTATCGAAGTTATCTTCCCGGATGCCCAGGAGGTCCAGGATTTGACCCAGCTACACGGCGTAAACCTCTTCCGTAAGGAAGTCAGCCTGCGCCAAAATTGCTGTGAAGTCCGCAAAGTCAATCCCTTACGTAAAAAACTCAGCACCCTGGATGGCTGGATTTCCGGTCTGCGGCGTGATCAAAGCGTCCGCCGGGCGGCTGTTCCGGTGATCGAGATCGACCACGAACATGGTGACATCATCAAGATCAATCCGCTGGCCACCTGGACCCATGACCAGGTCTGGAACTACATCCAGGACCATGATGTCCCCTACCACCGCCTCTACGACCAGGGATATACCAGCATCGGCTGCGCTCCTTGCACCCGGGCGACGCAACCCGGCGAAGATCCCCGCGCAGGACGCTGGTGGTGGGAGCAGGAAGAGCATAAGGAGTGCGGTATTCACATCGCCCTGCGGCCAGAGTGGTCTGCCGTTGCTTTACCGAAGACAGGGACCTATGGAAACTAGCCCCGGTTTCGCGGCCTTCTTGCTGTTGCAATTACCCAACCTTGATTGGCACCTCCCTTTGACCGGCTTTATCGTGGGCTTGGTGATCGGCATGACCGGTATGGGAGGCGGCGTCATCATGACCCCGCTACTGATGTTAGGTTTCGGTCTACCCCCTTCCCTGGCAGTCGGCACAGACCTGGTGTATGCGGCTGTCACCAAACTGGCCGGTTTCTGGCAGCACTGGCGCCAGCGGACGGTGGATTTCGGGTTGGTGCGCGACCTGGCTCTGGGAAGCCTGCCCGCATCTCTGGCCGCCGTTGAACTGCTAGCCTGGCTGAAGCACACTTATCCTGTACTAGTGGATACCTGGTTGGGGCGTTTGATAGCCGTGGCCCTCATCCTGGCCGGGCTGCTGATGGTATTCAGGGTGCTGCATCGCCATGCTCCGTCACCGCTCCAACCTGCCAGACCTTACCGGCGGTGGACCGTGGTGGCTATCGGCGCCCTGGGCGGCCTGTTGGTGGGTCTGACTTCAGTGGGAAGCGGTACGATGATCATGGCGTTACTGGTTCTCCTGGTACCTCTTTCCTCCGAAAAGTTGGTGGGCACCGACATTGCCCATGCCACGCTGCTGGTAGGCGTTTCCGCCCTGGCCCACCTGATCCTGGGAGATGCCAACCTGCCCCTGGCAGGCCAATTGCTATTAGGATCGATCCCAGGCGTGCTTATTGGCAGCCGCCTGACCCTAGCCATACCGCGCCCGGTATTGCAGGTGAGCATGGCGAGTTTATTGATTACCGCTGCTGTTGTATTATTGCGGTAAAATCTGCCGTTATTATTCATTGCGGCAGGGTCCCTACCCAGGGGACACCACCGCCAGGCAGACTTGATGACATATAAAAATAGGAGAATATTGTGGAGCAACATCCGTTAACCCTAACAAAACTAATCCCCCCTTACGGCGGCCGGCTGGTCGATCTGGTTGTATCACCCGAGAGAGTTGCCGCCTTGAAAGAGCGCGCCGGTCACCTGCCTTCGGTCCAGATTTCAGAGCGCTCTGTGTGTGACCTGGAACTACTGGCGAACGGCGGCTTTTCGCCCCTGGACCAGTTTATGGGCCTGGAGGATTACCGCCGGGTCTTGCAAGAGATGCGGTTGGCCCAAGGCCATATCTTCCCGATCCCAGTCACTTTGCCGGTGGAAACTGGCCCTGCCATCCAGTTAGACCGGGAAATCGCCTTGCGCAACGCCAAGAATGAGCTGCTGGCCGTCATGACCATCGAAGAGATCTACGGCTGGGATCTGGCGGAAGAGGCCCAAGAGGTTTTCGGCACCCAAGATCTACGCCATCCCCTAGTGGCCGAGATGCACCGTTGGGGCCGGCTCAATATCTCCGGCCGGCTGCAAGTTCTGGAATTGCCCCGCCGCTACGATTTCCAATCGCTGCGCTTGACACCGGGCCAGGCCCGGCAGCGGCTGGAGAGTTATGGCCGGGGTAATGTGGTCGCGTTCCAAACCCGTAACCCGCTACACCGTGTCCATGAAGAGCTAACCAAGCGGGCCGTGGAAGAGGTGGACGGCGTGCTGCTACTCCACCCCTCCGTAGGCATGACCCGCCCCGGCGATGTGGATCACTACACCCGCGTGCGCACCTATATGGCTCTAGCCCAGCGCTACTACGACCCGGATCGCATCCTGTTATCATTATTGCCCCTGGCGATGCGCATGGCCGGTCCTCGCGAAGCCCTATGGCACGCCTTGATCCGGCGCAACTACGGCGCCAACCATTTTATTGTCGGCCGCGACCATGCCAGCCCCGGCTCCGATTCCACCGGCAAACCCTTTTATGGGCCTTACGATGCCCAGGAATTGGTAGAGCGCCACACGGCAGAGTTGGGGGTCCGTGTTCTGCCTTTCAAAGAGTTTGTATATCTGCCTGAGGATCAGCGCTACGAAGAGACCTCTAAGATTCCTGCCCAAACGCGCACCGCCTCGATTTCCGGCACCCAGGTGCGCGAGCAATTCTTGAATGCCGGGCGCAAATTGCCGGATTGGTTTACCCGGCCCGAGGTGGCGCAAATCCTGGCTGACACCTATCCGCCGCGCCATCGCCAGGGAGCCTGCATCTGGTTTACCGGCCTGAGCGGCTCCGGCAAATCCACCACCGCCGAGGTCCTGACCATTTTACTGCTAGAGCACGGCCGCCAGGTAACCGTCTTGGACGGTGACGTAGTCCGTACCCACCTGTCGAAAGGATTGGGGTTCAACAAGGATGACAGGGATATCAACATCCGCCGTATCGGCTACGTGGCCGCTGAAATCGTGCGCCACGGAGGTCTGGTGATCGCGGCTGCCATCAGCCCTTACCGGGCAACCCGCAATGATGTACGTAACATGGTTGAGGGCTCCCCCCAAACCAGCGACCGCTTCATTGAGGTCTACATGGATACCCCCCTGGAAGTGTGCGAGACACGGGATCTGAAGGGCATGTATGCGAAGGCTCGGCGGGGTGAGATTAAGGAATTCACTGGCATCGACGATCCCTACGAGGAGCCCGTCAATCCCGAAATTGTGCTGGAAACTGTCTCCCACTCCGCGGAGAAAAATGCCCGCCAGATTCTGGATTATCTGATAGAACATGGCTTCGTCAAGAGCCACGAACAAACGTTGGAGTATGCAATTTAGGGTAATTTCTAAGATGCACTATTATCCTGTTTTACTGGATCTCCGCCGCCGTCGTTGTGTTGTGATCGGCGGCGGGCGGGTAGCAGAGGGTAAAATCAAATCCCTTATAGAGGCAGAAGCGGAGGTGACGGTAGTTGCCCCCGACCTGACCCAGGATTTGGAGCAGCTTGCCTGCGCCGGACAGTTCGTCCTGCTCCGTCGCAGCTACCGCAACGGAGATCTGGCCGGAGCCTTCCTGGCTATCAGCGCCACCGATGATCGCGCCACCAACGAGGCTATCTGGCAAGAGGCTGATGCGCTAAATATCCTGGTCAACGTGGTAGATGATGTGCCCCATTGCAATTTCATCGCCCCTTCGATTATGCGCCGCGGCGACCTGGTAGTGGCAATCTCTACCAGCGGCAAAGCCCCTGCCCTGGCAGTGCGCCTGCGACAGCAGCTAGAAACCCGCATCGGCGATGAGCATGCCCGCTTTCTAGAGCTCGCCGGGCAGATCCGGGCGCCCCTGGCTGCCCGTTACCCCGATTTCGAGCAGCGTAAAGCCCTCTGGTATCAACTCGTCGACTCTGATGTGCTCAATCTGCTGCGCCAGGGCCAGGACGAAGCTGCCCGGCAGCGGATGGGCGAGATTATGGGGGTTGCCCCACCAGGGCAGTACACGCATCCACAAAATATCGACCAAGACGAGGTGCCAAAGTGACCAAAGTCCATGTTACCAAGCTGGCATCTGAGTCCAAGCTGACCTCTGGGTCAGCCGGCATCGTATTCCTGGTGGGAGCAGGCCCCGGCGACCCAGAGTTGATTACCGTGCGAGGATTGAAATGCCTCCAGCAAGCAGATGTGGTAATATATGATCGCCTGGTGAATAAAGCGCTGTTGGAGGAAGTGCCCGATGGGGCGGAACGGATTTTCGCGGGCAAAGCTCCCGGCTTACACATCCTGAGCCAGACGCAGATTAACCAAATATTGGTAGAGCGGGCTCGATCGGGTCTAAGAGTCGTGCGGCTTAAAGGAGGCGATCCCTTCGTCTTTGGTCGCGGCGGCGAAGAGGCCGCGGCCTGTGCCGCTGCCGGTATCTCCTGGGAAGTAATCCCTGGCATCACCAGCGCCCTCGGCGTGCCGGCCCGGTGCGCCATACCTGTTACCCACCGGGGAGTCGCAGGAGCCTTTGCCGTAGTTACCGGCCACTGCGTAGAGGGGCAGTACGAAACTGATGAAAGCAGCGGACCCAACTGGGGCGCCCTGGCTGGGATCGACACCTTAGTGATTCTGATGGGTGTGGAGCGCCTGCCTTCTATCACCACCAGCCTGGTGCTCCATGGCCGCAGCCCCGCCACACCGGTCGCCATAATAGAGCGCGGCACCCAGCCGGAGGAAAGGATTGTGACCGGTACTCTGGACACCATCGCCGGCATTGCGGAGCGCGAGAATATCTGCTCCCCCGCCACCATCGTTGTAGGTGAAGTGGTGAGCCTGCGGGAAATGCTGCTTTCCGGGTCCGGCTCGCCCGTCGTTGCAGAGGATTTTCGCTCATTGCGTATACTCAGCACTGAGTACACTCAGCAGTAAGACATAGCAGGTTATGTCCTGTCCCATACAGTCGACAAATAAGGTCGCCGATAACATGCTGATTATATTCAGCGCGGCAAAAGAGAAATACCTTCAGAGGAGGATGGCAAATGGCCGAAGGCAAGCTTAGCAAGGTTGAAAAAATCAAAGAAGATAGTCGTTATCTACGTGGCACGGTAGCCGAGGAGCTGCAAAAGGATACTGACCATTTCTCAGAAGCTGACTACCAGATACTGAAATTTCACGGCATGTACCAGCAGGATGACCGGGATGTGCGGGTTAGAAAGGATAAAGTCTATAGCTTCATGATCCGTACCAAACTGCCCGGCGGGCGCCTGACGGCGGAACAATACCTGGCCCACGATGACCTGGCTACCCAGTACGGCAACAGCACCCTGCGCATCACCACCCGCCAGGGTTTCCAGCTCCATGGCATCGTCAAGGGGGATCTAAAACAGACTTTACGTGAGCTCAACGAAAGTATGGTCACGACCCTCGGCGCCTGCGGTGATGTGGTCCGCAATACCGTGTGTTGCCCGGCCCCCACCGCCGACCGGGCGCAATCCCAGATCCAGGCCTTTGCGCAGCGCATCTCAGATCACATGCTGCCCCACAGCAAAGCCTACTACGAGACCTGGATTAACGGCGAAAAGATTTACGATAGCGAAGAAGGAGAGGGTAAGGAGATCGAGCCCATCTACGGCAAGTTTTACTTGCCCAGGAAATTCAAGATGGGCATCGCCTATCCGGGCGATAACTGCATTGATATCTATACCCAGGATGTTGGCCTGGTGGCTATCATGGATGGCGAGACCCTGTTGGGCTTCAATGTGCTGGTGGGGGGCGGCCTGGGAATGACCCACAACAAAGCCGATACCTTCCCCCGCCTGGCCGATCCTATGGGTTATATTACCCCCGATCAAGTCATTGACGTCATCACGGAAATCGTGCGTACCCAGCGGGATCATGGAGACCGCACCAACCGCAAACATGCCCGCTTGAAGTACCTGATCCATGAGTGGGGCCTGGAGCGCTTTAAGGCTGAAGTAGAGCGGCGCGTGGGCTACCAGTTCCAACCGGTGGCTCCTATGCCGCCCTTCGAGCTTGACCTGCACTTGGGATGGCACGACCAGGGGGATGGCCACTGGTACCTGGGTATTTCCGTGGAAAATGGCCGGGTACAGGATGTGGGTAACTACCGCTTGAAATCCGGTATACGTGCAGTGTTAGAGCAGTTCCACTGCAATATGCGCTTGACGACCAGTCACGATATTCTACTGACCGATATCCATCCCGACCAGAAAGCCAGCGTGGAAGCCACGCTGCGCCATTATGGCATCAAGCGGGAACACGAGCTTTCCAACATACAGCTCTATTCTATGGCCTGCCCGGCTATGCCCACCTGCGGCCTGGCAATCGCGGAGGCGGAGCGAGCGCTCCCCGGCGTTATCGATAAGCTGGAAGTGGAGATCGAACGGCTGGGCTTACAAGATGAAAAGTTAGCCGTCCGTATGACCGGCTGCCCCAACGGATGCGCCCGCCCCTATGTAGCCGATGTGGGCTTTGTGGGCCGCTCGTTGAATATGTACACCGTCTTTGTCGGCGGTAAGATGAACGGCACCCGCCTCAATCAGATCTACAAGGATCTGGTTCACCTGGATGTGCTGGTAGATACGGTCTTACCGCTCTTCATCTATTTCAAAGCATCGCGCTTACCAAGTGAAGATTTTGGGGATTTCTGCAGCCGGATAGGCATAGAGGCTTTACAGCAATATGCCAGCCGTGACAAGGTAATAGCTATTCCGGCGGACTAACCCGGCCAGCCGTTTTCTGGCTCACAGTCAAACCTGCGACATACCTCCGCTAGACGCAACCAGGGCGCCACACCGGCGTGGCGCCCGATCTCATCGCTAAAATCTCACACCAAATCCCTTTGTGAAAAAGTTGACAAGACGCGCAAAATCGGCTAGAATTACGTAAGTATATACAATTTTACTAAGAATTTTATATATTGTAATCTACCAGCATCGATCCCAGCATAACAGATAGTTAGATGTAGATGGCATTTATATCCTGAGATAACTTATGAACGATAGCTCCGTGCAGTATCCCTCCCCCTGGCTTTCCCTGACGGAAGCCAGTAAGCTGCTGGGCATTCATCCCAGTACCCTGCGATCCTGGGTAGACGCGGGGCTGATCCCGGCTTTCCGCACGCCGGGAGGGCACCGGCGCATTGGACTGGCCCAGATCCAGGCTTTCCTGGCCGAACACGGGACTGCAATGATGCTGCAGGCTCCCAATGCCCCCGCGTACCAGACGCTGGACCAGGTGCGCCAGGAGATGGCCTCCCGCCCCATCGGACAGCAGGACTGGTACAACCAACTTAGCTCCGATGACCGGGCCTGGTACCGCAGCGCGGGGCAGCGCCTGTTGGGATTATTGTTACAATTCGCCAGCCGCCATGAGAATGCCTCCCATTTTTTGAACGAAAGCCGTGTCGTAGGCCTGGAATATGGGCGGCGCTTCGCCGGTGCCGGTATGTCGGTCAAGGAACTGGTGCGCGCCTTCCTATACTTCCGCCAGATGATTGTCAGCGCAGCCTACCAGCCTGATGATCCCGTCAACCAGAGAGATAACGAGGGTATTCGCCTGCTGCAACGCATCAACCAGTTTATGGATGAGGTACTGTTAAGTACTCTGGATGGTTATGAGCGTGGCACGCCCATCAACCATGCCAGTGCTGCAAAATCCTGTGCTGACCAGCACGCGACAGTCGAGCACCTGTTACCTTTGCCCACAGAAGGAGATTCCGAGGCATGAGCCCCCGATTGCTCGCTGCCAGTATCACCAACCGTACGGCGCCTATAACCTTCCGTGAAGTGGTAGCTCAGGCAGCCCGGCGGCTATGGGATTCTGATAATTTGCAGACTGATTTTATGGCGCGCAGTGGTATCCAGGAAATGGTCCTGCTCTCCACCTGTAACCGGACCGAAATTTATGCCCTGACAACCCACACCGGAGAAGCTGCCGTTGCACTGGCCAAGGCCCTGCTCCCGGCTGCATCCAATTCGGCCGAGGCCAGGCCGGCGCAAACCCCGGCCTTAACCTTCTACCACAACATAGCGGCGGCAGAACATATCTTCCAGGTTGCCAGCGGTATGGATTCCTTGATGATCGGCGAAACCGAGATTCTGGGTCAGGTCCGGCAGACCTATGAGATCGCCCAGGCCCGCCGTACCCTGGGACCGGTCTTGCACCAGCTCTTCCGCGATGCCATTCGCGTGGCCCGCCGCACCCATACCGAGACACCCATCAGCAGCGGCGCCACCAGTATCGCCTATGCGGCGGTAGTTCTGGCGACCAGGTGGGCGGCCCGCCAGACGCCTGGGACGGGGACTAGTTCAGGGCTACGCGGGCGTCGCGTATTGGTGCTGGGTGCCGGCGAGATAGGCCGGCGCGTGGCCCTCAACCTGCGGCAGGATGCCGCCCGAACAATAGTTCGGGACCGAACGGAGTCCGGGGGCGATTTGTTGGTCACCAGCCGTACGTGGGCCCATGCCTTACACCTGGCAGAGGAACTGCAGGGAGAGGCCATCCCCTTGGCGGACCTGCCTCAGACAATCGCAACGGTAGATGTCGCCATCAGCGCCCTGAGCGCCGCACAACCGGTGCTTACCAAGGCAATGCTGGAAAACGCTAGAGGTTCTCGGGCTAGTAATCCGTTGTGCTTGATCGATATTGCCATGCCGCGGAACATCGACCCGCAAGTCGCCTGCCTGCCGGGGGTAGACCTCTTCAACCTGGACGACTTAAAGGAAATCGCCGCCAAAAACCTGCAGGAACGGCAAGCCGCCTTGGCCGCCGCGGGTGAGATTGTGCGGCAGGAAGCCAGCAACTTCTGGCGCTGGTTTCGCGCCCGGCGCGCCGTGCCGGCTATCGTCGAACTCCGCCAGCAAGCCGAGGCGATCCGCCAGGCAGAGTTAAATGAAGCGCTGCATCGCCTGGGCCACCTGGAACCGCGCGACCAGGAGATTATCCGGGCGATGAGCGCTGGCCTGGTGAATAAATTGCTGCACGCCCCCACCACAATGGTCAAGGAGCAATTGGCCGGTGGTTTTTCTGAAACAGGCTTTTCCGGAACAGAATTCTCCCGGCTGAGGTTACTCAGCGAAGAGTTCACCGAAAAAGAGAGCTCCGAAGCATACCTCCACCTATTTAGAGCCTTGTTTGCTCTGCCAGAGGATGATGCCAAAATGCAAGGACAGGTCCCTTCATGAATTCCCAAAAATTATACCAAAAAGCCCAAGCATATCTTCCTGGCGGGGTTAATAGCCCCGTCCGCGCTTTCCGCAGCGTCGGCGGGACGCCCCGCTTTCTGATCCGCGGCCATGGTAGTCACGTCACCGATGCTGACGGTCAGGAATATATAGATTATGTCAATTCTTGGGGACCGCTAATCCTGGGGCATGCCCATCTCCCGGTGGTCCGCGCCATCCAACAGGCAGCCGCAGCAGGTACGAGCTTCGGCGCCCCTAACCTGCTGGAAATAGAATTGGCCCAGCGGGTGGCGCAAGCCTTTCCCAGTATGGAATTGATGCGCTTCGTCAACTCCGGCACAGAAGCAACCATGAGCGCGCTACGCCTGGCCCGTGGCTATACCGGGCGCAACCGCATCCTGAAGTTCGACGGCGCCTATCACGGCCACGCCGATGCTCTGTTAGCCCAAGCCGGTTCGGGTCTGGCAACCTTCGGTCTGCCGGCCAGCGCCGGTGTGCCAGAATCGGTCACGCAAGATACCTTGATTGCCCCGTACAACGACCTGGAAGCGGTAGCAACTCTGTTCGCGCGCCTGGGCGAGAGCATCGCAGCGGTAATCGTTGAACCGGTAGCCGGGAATATGGGCGTCGTGCCCCCGGCAGAAGGCTTCCTGCCCGGCCTGCGGCAGTTAACCAGCCAATATGGCGCCCTGCTGATCTTCGATGAGGTCATCACAGGCTTCCGTTTAGCCCGCGGCGGCGCCCAAGAGCTGTACGGGATATTCCCCGACCTGACATGCCTGGGTAAAATCGTGGGCGGCGGCTTGCCGGTAGGCGCCTTCGGTGGCCGCCGGGAAATTATGGAACTGCTGGCCCCCTTGGGACCGGTCTACCAGGCCGGCACCCTTTCCGGCAATCCGCTGGCCATGGCGGCCGGTATGGCAACCCTGGATGCCCTGGCCCAGACGCCCCAAGCTTACAGCCGGCTGGACGAGTTGGCAGCCCAATTGGTAGGCGGCTGGAAAGCGGCGGCGCACGATGCCGGTCTACCCGTAACTATCAACCGCGTAGGGTCGATGTTCACAGCGTTCTTTACAGCCGGACCGGTCACCGACTACGCCAGCGCTAAGCGCAGCGATACCGCCGTATATGCCCGCTTCTTCCATGCCATGCTGGACCGGGGCATCTACCTGGCGCCTTCCCAATTTGAGGCCGCCTTCCTATCCCTGGCCCACAGTACTGACGATATCGATACTACCATAGTCGCCCTGCAGGAAGCGCTACAAAGTGTCGTCGCTGCCGGGGGTGGCACGGTTGATCAAGGTGGAAGCAGCCAGTGAAGACCACCGATCACGTGCGCATAGGCACCCGCGGTAGCAACCTGGCGCGCCGCCAGACCGAGATGGTTATTTCCCGGCTGCAGCAGCTTCAGCCTGGGCTACAGGTTGAAGTACATTTGATTAAAACCACGGGGGACAATGAGAGCGAGAAGCCGCTGGCGGAATTCGGCGGGCGGGGTATCTTCACTCACGAAATTGAGCGCGCTCTGCTTGCCGGCGAGATCGACCTGGCCGTCCACAGCCTCAAAGATTTGCCCACTCAGATGGTCCCCGGCCTGGTTTTTGCCGCCCTGCTGGAGCGAGAGAATCCCCTGGATTGCTGGATCTGTCCGGCCGGCTATACCTGGCAGAACTTGCCCGCGGGCAGCATTGTGGGCACCTCCAGCACTCGCCGCAGCGCCCAAATGTTGGCCTTGCGCCCCGACCTGCACATAGCTCCGCTGCGAGGTAATATCGATACCCGCCTGGCAAAAGTTCAGGCGGGGCTCTCAGGGGGACAAAAAGTCGATGCTATTATCCTGGCTGCGGCCGGATTAATCCGCTTGGGCCGCGAGGCCGACATCAGCGCCTATTTTCCGCCGGAGTTGATGGTCCCTGACCCTGGACAGGGCGCCCTGGCGGTGGAGACGCGAGCCACCGATGCCGATTTGATCGCATTGCTGGCGGGTCTGGATCACCCTGCCACCAGAGCCGCCGTCACCGCCGAGCGCGCCTTCCTGCAAGCCCTGGGCGGCGGGTGCGCCACACCCGCCGGGGCCTACGGGCAGGTTACCGGCGATGTCTTGACCTTGCAAGGCACTTTCCTACAAGTTATACCAGGAGACGGCCAACCACGGGTGCATACAGCCAGGGGGGAAATCACCGGTCCCATAGCAGACGCCACTACCCTGGGAGAACTCCTGGCGCGCCAATTGTTGGCGCAGCATCCCCTGCTACGCCCGCTGAGTATATTCAGCCTGGGACTGCCGGAGCAGGTGGCGATCTCTCCTCTAGTATCCCCTGACCATCGACCGCTGCTCGAGGCGCAAGGCCAGCGCCGCCGTATCCTGATCACGCGCCCGCCCCACCAGGCCGCCAAATTGGCAACCCAATTGGAAATGCTGGGGGCTCTAGCGGTCATCTGCCCTACCATCGAGATAGCTCCTCCGCCAGACTGGACGGCAGTAGATGGCGCTCTGGCGGAAATAGAGCGCTTTGCCTGGGTGGTCTTTACCAGCGCCAACGGGGTGGAGAGTATCCTGGCACGGCTACGGGAAACCGGGCGCCTGAAGCAGGTAAAAACCTTGCTGCAAAACCAGGTGGGAGGAGATGCCCGCGCCAGAGCGCTTGCAGTATCCTGCGGGCGGCGTACCGGCTTGGGGCAGGTACGCCTGGCAGCCATTGGGCCAGGCACAGCCGCCGCCCTGGCAGATTATGGGCTGCCGGTTGCGTTCATGCCCACTACCTACTTGACCGCCCAAGTTGCGGCCGAGCTACCCATCATCCCAGGAGAGCGGGTATTGTTGCTGCGGGCAGATATCGCCACGCCAGAGCTGGCCCAGGTACTCCAGGAACGGGGCGCCCAAGTCGCCAATCTGTGCGCTTACCGCACCCTGGCGGCTTCCAGCACAACGGCGTTGGAGGAGGCTTTGGCCGGCGGTATCGACGGTGTAACTTTCACCAGCGCCTCCACCGTGCGGTATTTTGTAGAGCTGCTGGCGGCGGCCAAGCGCCGTCTCGATCCGGGCGTGGCGGTCTTCTGTATCGGACCGGTGACTGCCAGCGCCGCGCGCGACCACGGATTGAGTGTACAGGCCGTTGCCGAGGATCACACGATTCCGGGACTGGTAGCCGCCATAGTGAAGTATTACAATCAACATACCCCTCAAGGGCGCTAGGTATTATTTTTGCAGCAGGAGAGATCAACATGGACCGGCACAGGGGATTTTTCGGCAGTCAAGAGCCCACCAGCGTATCCACGCCGCGAGTCCGGCCACGCCGCCTGCGGCGCACTCCGGCCCTGCGCTCCCTGGTGCGTGAAACCCAACTGCAAGCCACGGATTTTATCTATCCCTTGTTCGTGGTCCACGGCCGCGGTGTGCGGCAAGAGATCAACTCCATGCCGGGAGTCTACCACCTCTCGCTGGACGAGCTGGCGCGGGAGGTAGCCGATGTTGGCGCTTTGGGTATTCCCGGCGTACTGTTATTCGGCCTGCCGGCCCATAAGGATGTCCTGGGCAGCGAAGATTACGATCCTGCCGGCATTGTACAACAGGCCATCCGCACCATCCGGCAGGAGAACCCCGAGCTGCTGGTGGTGACCGACGTCTGTATGTGCCAATATACCGACCACGGCCATTGCGGCATCATCCGCGACGGAAGGATCGATAACGACGCCACATTGAAATACCTGGCGATGACGGCCATCTCCCATGCCGATGCTGGGGCTGACATCGTGGCGCCTAGCGCCATGATGGATGGTCAGGTGGGAGCCATCCGCGCCGTGCTGGATGACGCCGGTTTCTACGAAACCGCCATCCTGGCCTACGCAGCCAAGTATGCCTCTTCCTTCTATGGCCCCTTCCGCGAGGCGGCTGACTCCCCGCCCAAATTCGGCGACCGGCGCCAATACCAAATGGACCCGCCCAATGCCCGCGAAGCGCTGCGGGAAGTGGCTCTAGATATCGCCGAGGGGGCAGATATGGTGATGGTGAAACCGGCTTTGGCTTACCTGGATGTGATTCACCAGGTGCGGCAAAATTTCAATGTACCATTGGCCGCTTACAACGTCAGTGGCGAGTATTCCATGATCAAAGCTGCGGCCCGCAATGGCTGGCTGAACGAGCGCCAGGCCACCCTGGAGCTGCTCACCGGTATCAAACGGGCCGGCGCTGATGTGATCCTGAGCTACCACGCCTTGGAAGTAGCTCGCTGGCTAAACGAACGAT
>SHYO01000094.1 GCA_009692745.1 Chloroflexota bacterium | reverse complement strand
GCTGCAGGAGGCTCAACCAGCCTTGTAACAAGAAATTCCATCTTTAGGGAGATACTGTTGGCCGTTTCGCGGGCCAATTACCAATAAGAATCAGTAAACCCTGGAAAACAGGCATAGATGCGATAACGCAAAACTTTGACGCCCACCCTGGGCAGTGATTTGGTTGGACTATGACAAACAGTAATGCTATAATGGAATACATATCAGCAATTACACCGGACTCGTTCCGGTGTGTGAAAGGAGCGCAGGATGGTCGAGGTGACGGTTGAAAGCATCCGTGTGAGTCTGGTAACGCAACATCGAATGGTGGTGCTTAAGGAGATGACTTCGGACCGCTACCTGCCAATTTGGATTGGCGCCTACGAAGCTGATGCTATTACTCTTGGCCTACAGGGAGTGGCAGTAGCTCGCCCTCTCACCCACGATTTACTCAAAAGTGTGATTGAGGAAGTAGGTGGTAGAATTACGCATATCGTAGTAAACGATCTGCGGGACGAAACATATTTTGCCAGAATTGTAATGGAAGTCAATGGCCAATCCACGGAAATCGATTCGCGACCCAGCGATGCCATTGCCCTGGCAGTCCGAGTGCATGTGCCAATTTATGTCGCTGAATCGGTGATGGATCGCGCCGCAGTGGCGCCAGGTGAAGAACTTGAGGCCGAGCCCGAAGCAACCAGCTCCCTACCAAAGCCCACGTCCCAAGAAGAAGAGGATCGGTTGTCTGTCTTCAAGGATTTCGTGGAGGGTTTGGACATGGAGGGCCTAGGAGATGATGAGGATTAGCAATGCCTTTAGAGGTGGATAGACTACCTCCGCAGAATATCGAAGCGGAACAGTCCGTTCTGGGAAGTCTGCTGATAGATAAGGACGCCATCCTCAAGGTGGCGTCTTTTCTGCAACCCGAGGATTTTTATCGCGAGAATCACCGCCAGATATTCCGGGCGGTGCGGACGCTCTATGAGCGGCGGGAGCCGGCGGATTTTATCACTGTCTCCGACGAGCTAGACCGCCAGGGACTTCTGGACTCCATTGGCGGCTCCAGTTACCTGGCATCGCTGATTAATCGCACGCCCACTTCCGTACATGTAGAGCATTATGCGCGCATTGTGGAGCGGGCTTCAATGTTACGCCGACTCATCAGCGCCTCCGGACAGATTGCCCAGGTCGCTTATACTTCAGACGAGGACACCGATGTGATCCTGGATCACGCCGAGCAGATACTGTTCGATGTCTCTCAGCGGCGGATCTCACGGGGCTTAATTGCAATCCGCGAGATCCTGGACGAATATTACGACCGGTTAGGCTACCTGCGGGAGCACCGGGGCGAAGTGAGCGGGGTACCGTCGGGCTTCACTGACCTGGATAGGATGACTGGTGGATTCCAGCCCTCAGACCTGGTCATCGTGGCGGCGCGCCCTGGTATTGGGAAGACCAGCCTGATGCTGGCTATGGCGGCCAATTTTGCCACAAAGTTCAATGGCTGTACCGCGATTTTTAGCCTGGAGATGTCCGGGGAACAATTGGTACAACGGTTAATCTCCAGCGAAACGGGAATTGATTCTCAGCGGCTGCGTCTGGGGTTGATCCGCGATAATGAGTGGACCCGCCTGACCCAGACTATCGGGCGGTTATCCGAGGCGCCGATTTACATTGACGATACGGCGGCGCTCACCCCGCTGGAGTTACGCAGCAAGGCACGCCGGTTGGATGCGGAGCACCACCTGGGGTTAATTATGGTCGATTACCTGCAGTTAATGACGGGCGGCATGCGGAACGAGAACCGGGTGCAGGAAATCTCCTACATTTCCCGCTCGCTCAAAGGACTGGCGCGAGAGTTGAAAGTGCCGTTGATCGCGGCATCCCAGCTCAGCCGTGCCGTAGAAGGGCGACAGGACCGCCGGCCACTACTATCAGACCTGCGAGAGAGCGGTAGCATCGAACAGGATGCGGATGCGGTATTATTTATCTACCGTGACGAAATGTATAATGAGAATAGTGACAAGAAGGGTATCGCCGATATTATCCTGTCGAAACACCGCCACGGACCGACAGGCGAGGTGCATTTGCGCTTCATTAAGGAAAACGCGACCTTCGCCGACCTGGAGATGTTGCGCGAAGAGCCAGGCGAGCTGATTTTGTAATGGGTAAGATGAACGTTTTTCCGGGATTTCCGCCGGGCCCGTTGCGGGCCACACCGCTACCCGATGAGTTCTTCAGCCGGTTATTGCCGGAGATGGACGACCTGGCGGAGCTAAAATTGATATTACATGTGTGGTGGCTAATCACGCGGCAACGGGGTCCCATCCGGGCGGTTAGCACGAGCCAGCTACACAGTGACACCACCCTGCTGGCGGGTCTATCGCGGGAAGCGCTGGAGTCGGCAGTGGTCCAGGCTGTAGCCCGCGGGGTGCTGTTGCAAGTCAGTACTCAACCTCCGGCCGGGCTATCCCAAGCTGAGGCCACTCAAAGTGGTCTCACTACCCAGAGTGGTGAGGAATTATGGCTTTTGGCGAATACGGCCGAAGGGCGACGCACGGTAGAGAGACTGCGCCGGGGAGAGATCACCCTGGACGGGCAGACCTTTCTGCCGCCTCTGCCAGCGGCAACACCACCGGTGGAAGTACCGAATATCTTCGCGCTCTACGAGCAAAATATCGGCTCCCTGCAACCGGTGATTGCTGAGGTGTTACGCGAAGCTACCGAGTTATATGCAGCAGAGTGGATTGTGGAAGCGTTCAAGATTGCGGCAGCCCAAAATGTGCGGAATTGGGCCTATATCAACGCGATCCTGGAACGCTGGCGTATAGAAGGGAAAGTGGATGCTATCGATCAAGGATCTCCTGCAAAACCTGCCTACACCACGCAACGGAAGCGCGATGGGCGATACCGGCGCTAATGATCCGCCCGTGGATGCAGAGAACAAGCCAGAGGTATGTCCTATCTGCAAAGGCGTGGGATATTTGCGGCGCAACGTACCGGTAGGGCACCCGGATTTCGGCAAGCTGGTCCCTTGCCGGTGTAAGGTCAAGGTTTGGGAAAAGCAACACCATGAAGGATTGCGGCGCGCCGGGAACCTGGATGTTTTGGAACGGATGAGGTTCGCCACTTTCCTCAAGGAAGGTGTGGGCCAGCGGCCGGAGATTGCGCGTAACCTGGGGCGGGCATATGAAACCTGCCAGGAGTTCGCCATGCGGCCGGAAGGTTGGCTGGTGCTGAAGGGCGGCTACGGTTGCGGCAAAACCCACCTGGTCGCTGCCATCGCCAATTACCTGGTGGAGCGCGGTGTGCCGGCGGTCTTTATCGTGGTGCCGGATTTGCTGGATTTCTTGCGGGCGGCGTACGCTCCAGACAGCGCCGGTTCTTATGACGAGCGCTTTGACCGGGTGCGCAACGCAGAGGTGTTGATCCTGGATGACCTCGGGACCCAGAGCAGCACCCCCTGGGCCCAGGAAAAGCTCTTCCAGATCTTTAACCACCGGTATAACCGGATGCTGCCCACGGTGATTACGACGAACCTGGAGCTGGAACAATTCGATCCCAGGCTGCGCTCCCGGCTGACAGACCCGGGGTTGGTGAATGTGGTGACGATCCTGGCTGAGGATTTTAGGGGGAGCGGTCCGGAACACTCGATAGCGGAATTGAGCAGTCTGGCTTTTCTAGCAGATAAAACCTTCGACAATTTTGACCCCCGCTCTGCCGAAGTAACCCGAGATATTTACAACGAGTTGCAAAAGGCGCTCAAAACCTGCCAGGACTTTGCCGAGAATCCGGCGGGTTGGCTGCTTTTGTTAGGAGGATACGGCAGCGGCAAAACACATCTGGCAGCGGCGATAGCGAATTATAGATTAAGCGGTAGCTACCCGACACTTTTTGTGGCGGTGCCGGACTTGCTGGACCATCTACGGGCCACCTATAGTCCTGCCAGCCCGATTTCCTACGATAAGCGCTTCGAGCAAATTCGCACCACCGAGCTGCTAGTACTGGATGACCTGGGGGCGCAAAGCGCCACACCCTGGGCGCAGGAGAAATTGTACCAACTGTTTAATTACCGCTATAACGCCCATCTGCCGACGGTGATTACGACAGCCCTGCCTTTCGAGGAGATTGATCCGCGGCTGCGGGCCCGTTTGATGGATGAATCGCTGTGCCAGGTGCTCAAGCTCTCGGCCCCGTCCTATGCCCCGGGGCGCAAGGAGACTAAGAGTCCTCCGGCACGCGGGGGCGGGCGTGGGAAAAGGTTGTCGTAAGGTGATAAGTTTTAGCCTAAAGTCGCGTTAACTTGCGGCAACTTTTGGGCAAAAGCTGCGTTTATAGAAGCATAGTCAGATATCTATACCCAATCTATACACGAGCTCACGCTAACCTGCGGTAAAATGAGCTATAATTATTGTATACAGAGGAAAGAGTTGATAAATTTTGGGGGAAGGATTTTCAATCAGCTCTGTACGGTAAAGAAACGATTATCCCTTTATTATAGACTATTGAAGAAGAGCGCTTTTTACATGCGCCCGGGGAGAGCGGAAATGAAATTAATAGGGTATAATGGCCGTGCGATAGCATGTAACATTTGTAACCAATTGGAACATTGGCGACCAGAAGTGGGCGAAGATGGCTTGATTGTGGCATTTGTATGTATTCATCATGAGCATAGCAGCTCCGCCAAACCATACCTGGATGTAGTCCGGCCCGAAGAGGTTTACCAGGCAGTAGACCAAAACAACCCGGAAAATAACATTTATTTGGACAAATCCGGCATGTTATCCGCCCAGGAGAATAGCGAAAGTACACCGGCGGCGCCTGCCACCACGGAAACCATCGACACAGAAGAGCCTGCGTTGAGCACAGATGATGTGCTGGATATGGCGGAGTTTCTACGAGATTTTGACGGGGATTTTCAGGGGCTTTTTGAGGAGTAAGGCGAGTTTAGAAGTTGGAAGGTTAGCACGTTGGCAGAGTAGATGGCGTCGAGGGCTCTGTTTCAGTTGGTTTCTTGAAAGATAACGATGAACAATTCCCCAAATTGTTCAACAGAAAATGGTCCCTGTTTCCTATCCACTTCACGGAAACAGGGACCATTAAATTTTTAGCTCCCGCCCTGCGGACGGGAGCTAACCTGCTAACTTTCTAAACTGCCAACCTGCTAAATTACTATCCTATCGCGGGCAGGTGGTTACAGCAACATCATCAACGTACAGGAAAGTGCGCTTGGCGCCGACGCCATCATTATGCACATTAAAGTATAGGCGGATGGTGCGGCCAGCATAGGCGCTCAGGTCGATATTCGGGCTGCTGCGCCAGGTGCGGCCATCCTCCCACACATGCCAGGGCGCCGCTAACAGGATACCGCTGGTATCGCGAACCTGGACTTCCTGCCAGTCAAAGCCGGATGCATCCTCATCGGACGAAGCCCAGTACCAGAAGTGCAGTACGGCGCTTTGACCGGCAGGCAAGACAATCGTCTGGTAGGCCCACGAGTCGCAGGCGCGGTCTGGGTTGAAGGTGGGAATGCCGAAGAACAGGGAAGCGGCGCCGGAATGGACCAGGAAGGTAGAGCTGAAGGGGCGGCAGGGCGCGTCGTTCAGCACCCAGCCCACCGTGCTGTTCTCAAAACCGCCGTTACTGACAGCGTTGGCGCAGCTCGCCACTGGGGTGGCCGTGGCGGTAGGCGTAGCCTGGCCCACGGTAGCGGTCTGGGTGGCGGTCGGCGTGGCTGTGGTTTCGGGCACGGTGTTGATGGAGCCATGCTTCAGCACCAGGGGCAGGTAAGCACGGTTAGGCCCCGGATTGTTGCCACCGGGCGTGCGGGTGGGCCCCGGGTAGGGGTACCCCCCCGCGGTCGGCGTCGGGCTGGGCGCCTGCGGCGTAGCAGTCGACGTGGCGACGCCGGTGGAAGTTGGTGTCGCGGTTGGTCCAACGACGGTCACCTGCCCATTGGCGCGGCCCGCCAGTATGGGGATGCCTCCCGGCGCCGACAGGTCGGTGCGGGTCAAGAGTAAGGATGAGGCGCCGCCGTTCTTGCCGCGCAGGTAGACCATGAAAGCTGTGCCGCTGCCATTCGCGGCCGGGGCAGGGCTCAGCAGGGTCATGGCATATTGACTGTGGCCGGCGCTGTTATCCACCGTATTGCGCACCACGAAGCCACTGGCGGGATTGGGGAAATTGCCCGGCTGTACCTGCGACGCCAGGGTGCCGTCGGCATTGATCGCCTCCAATATGGCCGGGTCATAGGTTAGCTCCAAATCCACACCGTACAAATTCACCACGTTTTGCACCTTAATCTCAACCGTGACGCGCTCTCCCGCATTGATAGTGGCGGCAGAAGGCTGCACGCTGACCTGAGGCGAGCCGGGTAAAACGGTCTGAGTAGCGGTGGATGAGGCGACCTGGGTAGCGGTGGACGTGGCCGTCGCTGGCACCGTGCGGGTGCTGGTGGCTGTCTGGGACGGCGCGGAGGTAGCCGTGCTGGTGGATGTGCCCCCCGCGGCAGGTGTCTGGGTGGGGGTATTGGTAGGGCGGCCTACCCCGACCAGGATGGCGCCATCGGTAGGCGTATTCTGGATGGCCTGTGAAGCGTTGTTGGCCAGGTTGGTACGGCTAAAGTGTACCGGACTGCTGCCCAGGGCCTTGCCGCGGAAAGTGATGCGCAACACCACGCCGCCGCCAGAGACCGGCGGAGCAGGGTTGAGCTGGCTGAAGACATAAGTGATGGTGCCGGCCGCGTTATCGGCCCCATTCTGCAAGGTAAAGCCGCTGCCACTGTTCAAGAAGGTGCCGGAGGCCACGTTGACGCCGTTGCCGGCGTTGCCGTCCGCATCCACCACCTCCACGGCGGCGGGATCGAAGGTGAAACCCAAGTCCACCCCGTAGAGATTGGTGACATTTTCGACCCGGATATCGACGATGGTGGTAGCGCCCACATCGATGGTGACACTGGCGGGCGAGACAGAGAGGGTGGCGCCGCCCTGTGCGACCGCGTTGAGCCCGGTATTCTGTAAGCCGCGCGAGGCGGAAGAGGCGAGCGGGACGGCCGCTTGCGCCCGATTTCCCGCACTCAGCAAAACTAGCACCAACAGCAACCCTAAAAGGATGATACCAATATTAGACAGCCTGGCGTTGGATCGTACAGAAACTGGGTTGACGACAGTTGTTATTAATTTCATTTACTATCTCCCACACAAGATTCAGGCAGTAGGGGACCTGGTACGGCAAATACTGCTTGCCGTACCAGGTCCCCACAACCCTACCGGTCGTTCCGTGCCGCGTTCGGCAAATACAGTTGGGTCAACTCACCGGAAAGCACAATCCCATCTTCTTCTACGACGTTAATCTTCTGCGCCTTGCCGTCCATCAAGATGGAGGGGCCGAAGGCCAGCGGGTTGCGGCCAGCGCCTTTAGCGCGTACGCGCACCCGCGCCAGGCTGCCGGTGCCGCTGACGGCCGGGGCCGGGTTAAGCTGGGTGGCCACGAAGTGAATCACGCCGGCGGCGTTGTCTACCACATTGGTCAGGACGAAACCGTTGCCGCCCCCCACGTTGAGGAATGTGCCGGGGGAAATGCTGGTTATCGGGTTCCCGGCGTCGTCGACCACTTCGAGCTGATCGGGTTCGAAGGTGGCGATGATGTCCACGGCGTACAGGTTGTGGACGTTCTCGACCTTCAGGTCAAACTCGGCCCTGCCGGCCTGCTTAATGAGCAGCACGGCAGGGGAGATGACCAGCTTGGTGGTGTTATCGGTCTTGCGGTCGGGTGCCCCACCTACGATATGGGGTGCCCCACCCAGGGAGCCGCCCTCGCGCTGGGTTGGAGCATCGAACTGTGTTAACGCAGTGGCGTCATCGGCTTTGGCCGCGCCCAGGGCAGAGGCGCTCGCGGGGGCGCTGGGGCTGACCCAGCCGGTGGGCCCCGCCAGGCCGTAGTTGTGGGCCAGCAGGACCAGGTCGGCAAGGTTAACCAGATGGTCGCCGTTGATGTCGGCGCGGCTGTCGGCCGGGGGTACAGTCAGGCCGTAGTTGCTGGCGAGCAGTACCAGGTCGGTGAGGCCGACGTTGTTGGTGTTGTCCAGGTCGCCGGCCAGCAGGGTGGCGTCGGGTAGGACCACGGTGGCGCCGGCGCCGACGGTGACGGAGCGCTGCGCGGTCAGGTAGCCGTTGTGCTGCGCGGTGATGGTGTGGCTGCCGGCGGGCACGCTGTTGACGGTGTAGGCTCCATCAGCGGCCGTGTTGACCGGCCCGAGGCCGTCAACGACGATGCTGGTACCGCTGTGGTTCGAGCGCCCTTCGAGCAGCACCTTGCCGGTGACCGTGCCGCCGCCGTTGGCGGCCACTACCTGGATCGAGGCAGAGGCGCCGCCAGCGTTGAGCGGGTTGCCGTTGACGTCGCGCAGGCTGATGCTGGTCCAGGCGACGGGGCTGGTGCCGACGGTCTTGCCGCGGAAGGTGACGCGGGCCAACACGCCGCTGCCGGTGGCGGCCGGCGCCGGGTTGAGCAGGCTGATGGCGAAGCGGATCATGCCAGTGCTGTTGTCCACCATGTTGTAGGTGATGGTAGCATTGGCCGGGTTCAGGAAGGTGCCGGGTTGGATCTGCACGCCGTTACCGCCGTTGCCGTCGGCGTCGACGACTTCCAGCAGGTCCTTGTTGAAGTTCAGGGTGACGTCCGCACCGTACAGGTTGGTGATGCCCTCGACGCGCAGGTCGACGGTGACCTGTCCACCCTGGCTTACTTGCTGGCTGGCGGGGGCGATGGTCAACTGGGTGCTGCAGGTGCTCAGGCTGACGTCGTCCAGGTACAGGAAGGTACGCAGGCCGCCGTGGCCGTCGTTGTGTACGTTGAAGTAGATGCGGATGGTCTGGCCGGCGTAGGGTGACAGGTCGTAGGCCGGGGACTGCTTCCAGGTGCGGCTGTTGTCATTGACGTGCCACAGGGTCTGCAGCAGGTTGCCGTTGCTGTCACGGATCTGCAGCTCCTGCCAGTCGTAGTTGACGTTGCCTTCATCGCTCCAGGCCCAGTACCAGAAGCGCAGCAGGGCCTGTGACGTACCGGCCGGGATGCTGACCTGCTGGTAGACGAAGGAGTCGCAGTTCTTGTCGGCCTTGGTGGTCGGCACGCCGATCAGGGCGGAGTTCTGGCCGCTGTGCGTGATTTGGGTGCTGATCAGCGGGGCGCAGGCCGAGGCGCTGGCAGTCCAACTGTTGAAGTTATCCTCGAAGCCAGGGTTGGCCAGGATGTTGCTCTGGCACTCCGGCGCCGGCAGCACATTGGTCAGGGTGAAGCTGTAGGCCGGGCTGTAGTCGGTGGGGCAGGTGCTGGACTCGGCCCGCACGCGCCAGTAGTAAGTCTGGCTGCCGGGCAGGTACGTCGCATAGCTGTTGCCCGCGGTGGGCACATCCACCGCCGGGGAGCCGAAGCCGGGCTCGTCGTCGACCTGCAGCCGGTAGCTGGTCGCGCCGGCCACCGTGGTCCAGGTGAAGGTCACGGGGACGGTGCCTTGCAGCACGGCGCCGTTGGGCGGGCTGGTCAGGCTGGGCGGGCCGGCGGGGCGCGGCAGGATGGTGAAGGTGCGGGCGGCGCTGAAGGCGCTGTCGCCGCAGACGTCACTGGCGGACACCCTCCAGGAGTAGGCGCCAGGCGCCAGGTCACTGCCCGGCGTGAAGCTGGTGCTGGCGGTGGTCTGGTTGATCTCGGGCGAGCTGAAATCGCTGTTGTTGTCGACCTGGATGCGATAGCTGGTGGCGCGGTTGGCCACGTTCCAGGTAAAGACCGGGCGCGGGTCGCACAGCGCGGCACCGTTAGCGGGCTGGCCGAGCGCGGGCACGTCCGGGATGGCGTTGATGATCACACTGCGTCCCAGGGTCCAATCGCCAGGGCCGCAGTCGGTGGCGGCGCGCACGCGCCAGTAATATGCGCCGGGGGCCAGGTTGCTGCCGGGGGTGAAGCCGGTGCTGGCGGTGGTGGCGCTGATGACCAGCGGCTCGGAGAAGGCGGCGTCGGAGGACAGTTGGAACTGGTACGAGACGGCGTTGGCCACGCTGGTCCAATTGTAGGCCGGGCGCGGGTTGCAGGTGCTGGCGCCGTTGGCCGGGTCGAGCAGGGTGGGCGTGGCGGCGGCGCCGCGGATGAAGAGCTGGCGCGGCGTGGAGAAGGGGCCGCTGCCGCAGTTGTTCTGGGCCATGACGCGCCAGTAGTAGGTGGTGTTATTGGACAAGGGCGCGCCGGTGGGCACGGTATACTGGGTGTCCCCGGTGGATGTGTCAATGGCGGGCGAGCTGAAATCGGCGTTGTCATCGACCTGCAGCCGGTACAGGGTAGCGCCGGCCAACGCGTTCCACTGGAAAGTGGGATTGACGTTGCAGGTGATGGCGCCGTCGCCAGGAGCCACGGGGACCGGGGCGGTAGCGGGGGCGATCTGCACGATGAAGGTGCGGGTGTCGCCGTAGCCGCTGTCGCACGGGAACTGCGGGTTGTTCAGCGCCTTGACGTGCCAGTAGTAGGTACCGGGCGGCAGGGCCAGGCCGGGCGAAAGGTTGGTGTTAAAGGTAGTCTGGTCAATGAGCGGCGACGCGAAATCGCTGTCATTGTCGACCTGGATGCGGTAGCCGTTGGCGCCTGCCACGGCGTTCCAGACGAAGGTGAGGGACACCGGGGTGCAGGTGGCGCTGCCGGCGACGGGCAGGGACAGGCCGGGGGGCGCGGGAGCATCCTGGATGGTGAGCTGGCGGCTGGCGGTATAGTTGCTGAGCACGCCGCAGTCGTTAGCAGACTGCACACGCCAGTAGTAGGTCTCGGAGGCCAGCGGCGTAGTGACAGTGAAGCTGGTAGCCACCAAGCCGGCGATATCAACGGCCGGCGAACCGAAGGCCGGGTCGTCGTCCACCTGCAGGCGGAAGGAGGTGGCGAAGGGGCCACCGGTCCATACGAAGGTGGGGGTGTTGTCGCAGGATTGGTCGCTGTTGGCCGGGCTGACCAGGGTCGGCCGGGTGGGATTCCCCGGAATGGTGAAGCTGAAGGTGTCGGAGAAATCCCCTGTGTTGCAGCCGTTAAAAGCGCGCACGCGCCAGTAGTAGGTGACGCCGACTGCCAGCGGGCTGTTCAAAGCCACCGAAGTGGTGTTCAGGCTGATGCTGGCGGCGCTGCCAAAGCCAGGCGACGTGTCGATCTGGAACTGGTAGAAGGTGGCGCCCGGTGTGGCGTTCCAACTAAAGATGGGGCGGGTGTCACACTGCTGCGCGCCGTTGCGCGCGCCGGGGCCGATCAGGGTGGTGCCACCCACGACAGGACATTGGTTCTGCGCGTTGCTGCCGTAGGGGTTGACGTAAATGTCCTGCGGCTCGTTGGGCTTGTAGGTGAACTTCACCCGCACGCCCTGGCGCCCCGGCGCGATACCGGCGTCGAAGTAGGCGGCCAGGCTGCTGCCGCCGACGCTGGCGCGGTTGGGGATGGCGGTAGTGTTGGTGTTGGCGATGTCCTGGGCGTACACCAGGTACCCGCCATTGGGATCGGTGATGTCATTGCGCAGGTTGGCCAGGCCGTCCTGGGTGTCCAGCTCAGGGATGGTCGAGCAGCCGTAGAAGTGCAGCCGCGACTCGGTGCTGGTCCACTGGCTGGCGATCAGGTAGTACTGGTTCGGATCGGACAGGCGGAACTCGGTGTAGCTGTCGGGCACAAGGCGGAACTGCTCGGTGAGCCAGTCCTCCGGGATGAGCCCATCCAGCCACGCCAGGCTGCGGGAAACGCGGATCTCTTTCAGCTCTCCCCAGAACTGGGGCTCGCGCCGCTCATCGGTGATCTGGATGCCCAAGGGCGGCGCCAGGATGATCTGGTTGTCCGGCGGGCGGCAGGCCGGCAGGTAGGTGTCAGGATTGGCGAACTCGGCCGGGGTCAGGCGGGTAATATCCGGCACCATCAGGTGGCTGGTGTTGTAGGGCGGCAGCAGCGAGATGGCGTCGGGGTGACCGTACCCTTGCAGGAAGTAGCCCTGGAGCTGGTAGGACTCGACGGTGTTGCGGAAGGGCACTTTCGGCACGGGGGTGCGGATGGTGATGTATTTGAAGTCGAACGGGTCGTCAACGCGGCTGGTCTGCACGACCTTGAGGGCCACCACGTTGTATTCGTGGCCGTCGACGAAGAAGCGCTTCAGGTACCAGGGCGCGCCCGGGGAGTAGTTGTCGTGTACGCCGGAGTTGCCGTCGCTGGTCATGGCGGCCACCGGGGCGCCGAGGGCGCGGCCGACGGTGACGTAGACTTCCTGCGGGTTGGTGGTGAGGGATTCGACGTAGACGAACCAGGGGCCATCAAAGGCGCCGTAATTGTCATCGCCGGGGGACAGGGTGGCCATGTGGCAGTCCCAGCGCACGATGCCCATCTGGCCGGTGTTGAGGCGCAGGCCGTTGGCGCAGGCGACGGGGTAGAACTGGGTGCCGTTGAGGCGCCAGACTTTGAAGCGGACTTCGTCATTCAGGTTGACGCGCGAGACGCTCTCCAGCGAGATCATGGTGTCCAGGAACTGCAGGCTCTGGCCTACCGCCAGGCGCTTGCCTTCGACGGCGAAGAGGGCCATTTCGGTGCCGGAGGTCTGGCCGTTAGGGGCCAGGGAGTCGGCGGCGCTGCCGTTGCCGTTGAAGTCGGCGTTGATGCCGGTGCGGTTGGTGAGGTAGCGCTCGCTGTAGATCTTGACCCGGTCGGGCTGGCCGTCGAAGTCGGCGTCAAAGGTGGTCAGGCCGTAGCCGAACTGGGGCGAGGTCGAGACGTTGAGGCTGCTATCCGGCTTGGGCAGCTCGTTGGAGCCGGTGGCCATGGGCAAGGCGAAGGTGCTGCCCGGCGGCGCGTGGGCCGGTTCCAGCGAGGTGTTGACATACATGTAGGTGAATTCCTGCACGACGGCGGGGAAGGTGTAGACGCTGGTGAGGGTGATGGCCCCGGCGCTGTCGATGATGCTGCTGCGGACCAAATGCAGGTATTCGGGCGCGTAGTACTGGCGGAAGAAAGTCTTCTCCAGCAGGTTAGGCTCGGAGGGGGCGCGGAACTCGCCCGGGAAGAGCGGGTCGTCGTTGCGTCCCAGCAGGGCCGGGTTGAAGGTCATCGAGTCGCTGCGCGGCGCCTCGATCAGTTGCGGGTTAAAGGGCGCCCAGGCGTCGCGGTAGCGCGGCACTTCGACCGGGCGGGTGATGGTGGTATTGGTGATCTGCACGGTGTCGGTGCCGACCGCCTGGTTGTCGGTGGTGCGGCGGAAGAAGCCGGCGCCCTGGTTCTTGGAGCCGTAGAGGCGCACGCCGGTGTCGTCTTTGTATTTCTTACCGCTCTCGGCCGGGTCGAACCAGAACTTCACCCGCGGCAGCAGTTGTAGCGCGCCGGTGGTGGTGCTGGTGGGCGGGACCGAGGTGTCGGCGATAAGTGGCCCGGTGCGGCCGGCGTAGAGGCGGATGTCGATGCCGTCGCTGGCGCCGGAGCGGGGCTGATCGAAGGCGCTGGTGAGCAGGTACAGGTCCGGTGCGTTCGCGCCGGTGCGGCTGGGGGCGATATCCGGGAAGACGAAGTCGGTATATTGCCAGGGCAGGGTCCAGTATTGTTCGACGTAGAAGAATTCGTTTTCGGGCTGGACGTCGATGAAGGGGTCCAGGAAGGTATCGCCGTATTTCTCGGCCAGTTGCCCGAGGAACTGGGGATTGGTGGTCTCTTCCGTGTAGAAGTGGAAGCTCTCGCGCGGGCTGTCGTAGGTCGGTCCGATACCGTTCTGGCGGCGCGCGGTGTACGGGAACGGACCGTTGGCCTGCAGGATCGGCGGGACGGGGCCGATGATGGGGCCAAGCAGGTCGGGCGTGGTGGTAGGCGCGGGCGTGGGGGAGCCGGCCGGCGCTGGGGTGGGCGTGGGCCCAATATTCCAGGCAGCCAGCTTCTGCACGTCTAGCCGAATGTGATGCTCATAGTTGAAAGGCGGGAGCATCGGCAGATAGTACATACCCGCCGGGCTGCCCGGGTCGGCGCCGTTGATGACATAGTGCTGCAACGTGATGGTGTGCAGCTCGAGGCGCACGCGGACTTTCGGCACGGGGGAGCGCAGCGTGATGAAACCAAAGGCGGTTGGATCGGTGGGGCGCTGCTGGTTGGCGTCATCGGGGCTGGCGCTGTCCAAGCGTTCCGACGCCTGCATAATCGGGCCGCGAAATTTAGCGACGGAACCGGCGGTGTAGAGCGCGACGACGTTATATTCGTGGCCGTCTACATAGACGCGCTTGATCCACCAGGGACGGCTGTTGGGGAAGGCAGAGATGCCATGGGGAGAAAGGCGCCCATTGAGCATAGCGGTGTAGGTATAGCCCAGAGCGCGACCGACCATCAAGCGCACACTCCCGTTGGCGGTGGGCTGCCCGTCAATATAGACGAACCAGGGACCCAGAGAGTTGAACTGATTCAGGTTCCCGCCCGGGGTGGTCAATTTCAGGTAGCTACCGCGGTAGCCCACGAGCATGTTGCCGGGGAGTAGGGTGGTGGTGTAGACGGTAGACGGCTCCGCCTTGATGTCGCCTACGTAGCTGACCTGGACAATGGTGCCGGTGTTGGAGCTGCTGACGACTTTGACCAGGTGATCCATGAACTGGATGCTACCACCGGCAGGGACGTCCAGCAGCGGGGTGTGGAAGACGGCTAGTTCATCCCCGCTGAGGGGCAATCCGTCGGTGTCCAACCCGGCCAGGGCGCCATCGCCATCGAAGTCGGCGCTGATGTTGGTCTTAGACGCCAAAGAAAGCTCGCTATCGACGGTGACGATGTCGGGGATGCCATCGAAGTTGGCATCGAAGCTGGTGAGGCCGTAGCCAAAGGTGGCGTCGCTCAGGTCGTTGAAGCGGGAGGCCATCGGTAAGGCAAAGTTGACGGTACCGGCCACGCCCAGGGTGGGGGATACGGGATCGCCATTGGCGATGAGCTCGTAGGTGAACTCCTGCATGATGGCCGGGTACCACTCGTCGACGTTGGTGGGAGTGGGGTTCGGCGGGGCCAGGGGCAAGGTGCCGGAGAGGGTTAGGGTTTGGGTAACTCCCCCGGTGAAGTCCAGGTCCAGGTCCAGGTGCGCCGGCTCGTACCAGGTACGCGCGCGGACCTTTTCCGAGGCGTTGCGCCGCGCCAGGCTGGCGCCGTATTGGTTGAATTCAAATTGGCCGTAGAAGCCCAAAGACTCCAGCTCGTCGGGCTGCCCGTTACTGATGTCTTCCGACATCCAGGCAGGATTCCAGGTGACGAAGTCTTTGCGCGGGCTCTGGTCACGCTGCGGCAGGAAAACCGCCAGGCTATCGCTGTAGGGTAGGTCTTCCGGCGTGACGTTCCTGGCGTTGGCCTGGATATCTCGCGCAGCCAATGCGCCGGCGCCCTCGTTACGGAAGCCGTAGGTGCGCAGGGTGCGCAGGGCGGGCTCTGCACCCTGGGCGGTAGCGGATTGGACGATCGCGTCCAGCCCTCCGCTGCCCCACAATAAAGCTATAACTAGAAAACCCGGCACGGCCAGCAAAAGCAATGCTTTGCCGACGCGTGTGAAGCCGGGGTGTAACCCGGCGATCCCGGCTACCCGGTGGGTACCTTGGGATGCCGGTGATGGTGTGACCGGCAATTCTGAGGATCGCTTGGATCGAATAAACCAACGTGTGATACTCCGTGCCCTGTGCAAAAGATCTGCACTTAGCATAGTGGCTCCTCCCTTGTGTAAATTACACGGCTTAAGGCAACACACGGACCCATCGGATCAGTGGTCCGCCTGTTACTAAACATCTAATTCCAACACGATAAATGCAAACGTCCCACTCGTTTGGGGAGCGGGTTGGTTTTAATGCCGAACTAATGCGGTGGTTTCATTTGTAGCAAGAGACATCTGATACCCATCGATAACCCCCTGAGACTATCTAGAGAACATCAAAAACCGGAGAAAACACACAGAAACGCTTTGAACTCTCATCAGTATAACATTCTACCATAGGCCAATGAGTAAACCGACCGTGAAGATTCCGTAAGTTTTCCGTAAAGGAAGTTAACGCCTTTAAGGCAATGTTAAGAACTATGTCTTATGAAGATAACGACTGACTATCAGCAAACGCGCGCGGTTAATAAGGGATTTGCAGATTTAATTCATGTAATGATATCAATAAAAACCACAAGAGATAAGCTACTAAAACCGGTAGCGGGCATGTGACTCTGCACAGCCTCTATTGATGACGTATTTTGACAAGAAGGGTAACCACTGGTATCTTCTTTTTTTAAAACTCGTTGATTTCATCAGAAAAGATTTGAGGAATATCTACTTGCCAGAGGAAAGAAGTAATAACGCCTGGCTTACCGATCTGCAAAGCAGCGGGGAGGTCCAGGGAGCGGCATTAGTGGATCTGCGACGGTATCTACTGCAGGCGGCGCTGGCGTACTTACTGGGTAAGCGCGGCGATCTGAAAAATATGGCTCCAGAAGAGATACGTGACCTGGCCGAGGATTTTGCTCAGGAAGCCCTGATCGTCATCCAGCAAAAATTAAATACCTTTCGTGGCGATAGCAAATTTACTACGTGGGCGTACCGCATTGTGTTAAACCTGGCAGCCAGCGAGCTGCGCCGCCGCCGCTGGCGGAATGTATCGCTGGACAGCCTCACACCCGCTCAGGAAGGACCGGCCACCCCGGTGACCCAGACACCCCAAAGCGATCCGGAGCAAGATACCCAGAGGGCGATGGTGATGAGCGCCATGAAGAAGGTGATCGAGGAAAAATTGACCGAGCGGCAGCGGCAAGCGTTGGTAGGGGTAAAAGTCGAGGGTCTTCCAGTATCTGAGATGGCGCAGCGGTTAAAAACAAACAGTAATAATGTCTATAAACTGCTCTTTGATGCGCGGCAGAAGGTGCGAGCAGAACTGGAGAAGGAAGGCTGGAACATGCCGGCAGTGCTTAACCTGTTTGAGGGTGGGTAAGAACCGGGCGTAAATTTCATCTACATAAGTATTAGCGGTTGTTTAGAGAGGCAATTGTGGCACCATCATGTTGAAAGTTGGAAGTTGAACGGAGTATAATGTGCCTCATGGATAGACCAAGCGGCGACCCACAAGACGAAAGCTATTTGCTCTTTAAAGCCATATTCCCCATGGGGGCAGAGTGTTTATCCTGTGAGGAAGTTTTCGATATGATTGCTGCGTATGTAGAGCAGCACATAGAGCGGGAAGCCCTGGTAGCACGCCCCGTCTTTGAAATGATTTCAGAACATTTAGGACAATGCAGTGGCTGTATGGAGGTTTTTAAGAGTCTACGCGATATTTACCGGCTGGAAAAGGCCGGTCTCCTGGCTGATATGGAAGACTTTCTGAACACGAACACCCCCTTGCCACTTACCGACAATCCTTCCGAATCTACTTGACAAAGATCCGCACCCCCTTTACTATTGCACCTGGCATATAGCACATACCATTATATGGGAGTGGTTTGGTCCCGGTGGGCCGCACGGTCTTCAAAATCGCTGGTGGGCGGTGCAGAGCCGGCCACGGTGGGTTCGACTCCCATCCACTCCCGCCTATTTCCGCAAAGAGAGGTGCATCATGGATTTTACCAGAATTGAGACTCCTTTAGCCGCAGATTTGACTGGCGAGCTGAGCGCGTTCTGGGAAGAGATCTTCGCGTCTTCCTATGCTGGATTCCGGAATCAAATGGTCGGGGGGGAAAATGCCTATAACCAGGATATCTTCTACCTGCTGCGAGAGGAAGGCGTCCTGGCCGGCACCACGCACCTGACGATTGCCAGGCATCACAGGGAATTAGGAGGATTGGGTGAAGTAGCAACCCCGCCGGCCTTCCGCCAGCGAGGTGTTGCCACCAGGCTCTGTACTGCCTCGCGGGACGAATTTCAGGGGCAGGGTGGACAGGCGCTCTTTTTGGGGACCGGAAACTCCGATGCGGCCCGCGTCTATAGCCGCGTGGGGTATAGACAGATCGATAATGCCAATGTGTGGCTGGTGATCACCGGGGGCGAAACGCCTGACACGTTCCTGCAACAGTATCTGGCCGGGGGCCGGGCGGTAACCGTCTCACAGGGCACAGTGGATTCCCGCATTCCGATGATTCCGTTGATGGTATCCCCCCATCCCTGGCGGGTGCTAGATGCCAACACCCCTATGTTTTCTACCAGGTACGCGCTACAGAAATCCTGTATGGGGCTCTATCCACGGTATGAGCGACTGGCACAGGATGGACGGGGCGCCTGGTTTGGGGCGACTACCGATCAGGGCAGGCTGGTGGGACTGGCGACTGCCCGATTAGACAGCGCGGCAGGATGCCAGGTGGATGGATTTACCCACGAAAACTATCGCCACGCCTGGATCGAGCTGCTGCAGTCAGCCATAGCGTGGGGTATGGGTAAAGATGTGACAAAACTCCGCGCCACGGTGGCCCAGGATGATACAGAAAAAGCTGCTCTGTTCGAGTCCCTGGGATTTTTGAGGACAGGCGCGGGAAATGCCTTTCACCTGGATGAGGTGGAAGTACCGTCGCTACAGATGGAGCGCAGCCTGGCCAGATAGCGACCGGTCCGGACAGTAAGAGGCGGTCGCCTTCCATTAAAAAATGTCCCCTTCCTACCACAAGATGTAGTAGGAAGAGGACATTTGCGAGCTACTGCTCGTAGTTATGAGCGCGGAGGGACTTGAACCCTCAACCAGCTGATTAAGAGTCAGCTGCTCTGCCAGTTGAGCTACGCGCCCACAGAGATTATAGCATAAGGGGACTAAGGGTGTCAAGTGAAAAAACCACCTCCGCTCGTGCTCATCATTTTTTGACATTGTGAGATATCTGTCCGATAATGGGCCTTGGACAAAATTGGGCGTGGCGCGCACGCCGCTATGGGAGGCGCGGGTGGCTAAAATCACGGGTGACCGGCGATCATGGTTGGTTTATGGAGCATGATGGATAATGGCACTAAGATTTGGTTGGTTCGAGTAGTTGTTTGAGGAGAGCCTGGCGGGCAGCCTGGCGCGATCCCTTCAAGGGCGGGTAGGGTCTCGGGCGCTGGCGCACCGCGCGCGGCTCAAGACGCCATGGCTGGCGGGCCGTCAAGAG
>SHYO01000093.1 GCA_009692745.1 Chloroflexota bacterium | reverse complement strand
CTGCCTGAGAGTACTCAGGGACTGCCAGAGAGGATTGCGACGCAGGGGAGGAAGTGTCGACGCGTTGAAATTTGATATTGTCAAAACGATTCAGTTGGCCTCCCTGGAATTCAGACTCATCCACATAGGAAATGCCATGAATAACCAGCTTACCGCGATTTGCATAGTAGGAGAAGGTCACGTGGGAAAGCTGTACAGGTTCGGCGCCCGGCAACGTGACCGGTATCTCTTGCCAGAAAAGATGCATCACGAGGGTACTCGTGCTGAGGGTACTGGCGGCAAATTCTTGCCCGTTCTCATCTTTTCCTAGATCTACCATGTCGCCGGTATTACTGGGAAGGCGATGCTTTACCCGATCGACGACATCTGAGCGCTCGCTGGCCCATTCGGCCACATTCTGCCCGGCAACCAAAGGCAAGGTGAAGACCCGCCCATCTTGGGTTGCCACGCGCATTTCGCCGACACGCGTGTCCTGGGGAATATCGACCGCACGTTGCAATGAGACAATCGCGCGGATCACCGTAGCAGGGCGCCGATGAAGCAGCGAAAAATCAATTTGGGAATTAACATTGGAGATCTCCCCCAGTGACTGGTTGGGCGTATAGCCTACCGTCTTAAAGAACTTCTGGGGAGACGGCGGGGACGGCGGCAAAATGTAACGAATGCCCCACAAGTCTGCCAGGCGATTACCGGGTAATTCGGCCAGGGCAGCATACTCGGCCTGGCGGTGGATCTGCATAGGGTGATAGCCGTTCATTTCGTTGACAGGCGCAGCCAATAATTGGTTAGGCTGCAGGGGGGTATTGCTCCAGGTATAGATGCGTGCGCCCCGCGCCCGCTCAATCAGGGTATCGTAGGCAGACCCAGGATGGGCCAGACTCTGGAGAGAGACCACCGGATTAAAGCTAAAAGCAAAATAGCCAAGGTCCAACATCATGAAAACTACTGTCACAGCATTCCACCACCCCCGGCGCCGGGGGTAGGTAATCCAGAGGCCCAGCAGTCCCAGGCTGCCTCCCAACAACAGTAAGCTGATGGCAGTGGCAGGCCGGAAAACATTCAGGCTGAATCGCAAAAAGTCGACGAGCCTGTCAGCAGGTGGTAAGGGTACTGAGTGCCAGGCAGCGGACAAATAATAAGCGGCCAAAACACTTTTGACCAATTCCGGCCTAGTATCAGCTACCAGGCGCAAGCCAACCATAGTGATTATGAGCAAGCCAGCGGCAATGGCGAAGATCCATAGCAGCCGCCGGGCATAGCGCCGCGTGGCAACCGCCAGGGGAGCATTTAGAGCTGTTAACGTATATCCGGCCAACAGTGCCAGGGAAAGATCAGTGAGTAAGCCGAAGCGCGCCGGAGAACGCATCTCGTGAAAGCCGGGGAGTTGGTAGAGAAGCCAATGGAGGTTGATTAAGGGAGAAAAATTGGCCATCGCCAGTATGAGGCTCACCATTGCCAGGGCAGCCCAGAAACGGGTGGACATACGCCCGAACCCTGCACCGACGTTAGCTGCCACCCAAGGAGCCAGTAAGGCCAGCAGTAGTGGTAAAATACCGACAAAAATGCTGGTTTCATGGCGGCCCCAGATGGTCCAATCTTCCCCTCCGGGCCCCAGGAAAAAGTGGGGCAAAATAAATGTTAGCAGAGTGGTGGGGGCAATCGCATATTCGGTCGCCCGCTGATAGGTTATACCTCCCGCCCGATCGGAAAGAGCCAATAACTCCACGGCCGGCAGGATTTGCACAGCGCTTAATCCCAGGCCCAGTATCAAGGTACTACCGGTCAGCAAAAACAGATGGATCAATCCTTGTAACCAGGGGAAGGGGCCCTCACTGGGTCTCTCCCAGGGCAGGAATAGGCGAGCTGCTACGTATAAGCCGAACCCGACCAGCATAACCGGCGGGATATTAAAATGGACACCCAACAGGGACATCGCCAGAGAGATACCACATCCCGCCAGCCAGGGAATACGGCGGAAACCACGCTGCTGCAGATATCCCTCGCCACACCAAAGCAGCGCAGGCAGCCAGGTAAGGCTGTTGCCAATATCGAGGTGCATAAAGTGGGAAACGGAGAAACCACTAAAGGCGAATACGAGGCCAGATACAGCGGCGCCCAAAGGGCTGAGCTGTAGGCGCCGCCCTAGCGCATAGGTAAATAGAGCGGTCAAGAGTACCCTTTGGAAGAGAATCGTGTTAAAGACAAGCAGAGGCTTAACTAGCAAGAAAACAGGCCAATTTAGCGGATAAAACATCCCCAAGCTACCCAGAGCATAGAGTGGGAGGCCGCCGAAGAGGTTTGTCCACCAGAAGTGAAAATCCCCAGCCTGGAAGGCCTGGGCGACGGCGGCGCTGAAGGGCCAGTATGCCAGGGATACATCTCCGCCGCCGAAGGTGGTAGACTGTATAAATTCCGGCAGGAAAAAAGTTATGACAGCCAGGCAAATAGCGGCTAAAGCCCGCCCTTCCAGCCGCAACACCGTACGCAACGGTTGGACAAAAGCAGTTTTACCGTCAAACCAAGGGTACTTGATAAATCGGCTGCTTATCGACAAATCTGCTCTCCGGGAAGCAAACATAACAGGTTAGCGCACCCCCGGAGGTGGTGGCACCACCGGGGGTGGGTGCGATTGTATGCCAGGTTTTCCCACCGGTCAAACAGGTTTGACACACCAGGGATATTTGACAGTTCTCGCCAAGGAACGTAGATTTGTGTGCAGGGTACCTGCAAAGCTTTGCCCCTTAGAGGAGGTTTGCAGCAGTGACTATAACGACTATGATATTGCTTATTATCCTGGGTATTCTGATCCTTGGGGCGGTGGCAATGACTGTGATGGCGATGGTGCAAAGAAAGGATTAACGCAATGTGGGTGGCCCACGAGAGTACTCGCTTGCTAATCACGGCAAATATCCCAACCCACCTGACATGGGTAACCAAGGAGGTGGGTGCGAGAGTACTCGCAGCGGAATAGATAGATAATGAGCATGTTCTTCGACCTTCTGTAAGAATAATTGGGGGTAGTATACCAATACGCTATAGATCGCGTCCCAGTGTACCCCCGTGTACTGGTCGGCGCCGACCAGTACACGGGGGTACACTGGGTATCATATCGGCCTACTAGGGAGGGCAGCAAATGGAAAACCAGGAACAGCAAGCGGCGGAAAATTACGACGTCAACACGGCAGAGGCCCAGGCGGCCGTACAGGTGAAGGCCAACCTGGATTCACTGGTGATATCGATAGAGCTGACATTGATCAGTATTATTCAGGGGGCGGCATTAGCCGTATTGTTTAGCAGCGCCATTGACCCGGTCATCAACCTTAAGTTTGAATATTGGCCTTATATCGTCGTGGGGCTGACCACGATCTTGATTTTCTGGTCCCGCTCCCTGGTGCATACTCTGACGTTTATCTCCTGGCCGCTGGATTTCAAGCATAATTTTCTTTATATCGGCTCCACGTTGATCGAAGCTTTGGCCTTAACCCAGGTAACCGATCCTTCCAATTGGTTCGCAATACTGACAGCCTATTCCTGCGTGATTCTGATCTTGTATTATGCTGACTTAGTTATGATCAAGCAGTATGATTATGACTTCCGCGGTCCCATTGCGCGCAAGTTATATAAGGATATTCTGGAAGATCAAGAGTTGAATGTCCGTTTTCTCATGCCGGCTTCTATTATTTTCCATTTTCTGGCCTGGGTCGTGATCAACCGATGGCCCGATATTTTCATCGATGGTCACTGGCACGTGGCCATCGGGATTTATCAGATCTTAGTCGGGATTTTCTATTTGCGCCAGGTGATGCCCATTCTGGAGCGGCGGCAAGGTTGGGTCTTCCAGCGCCTGGTGCAGCAGGCCACTGGGGTAAATATTCTTTTCAAGAAAGACGAAAAAGGGTTGGATATTATCGGATAAGGTTATTGCACCACTCATGGAAAAACGAAAGCGGAAGCTATCAGCTCATCACGATTCGCCTTCTGCTGCGCCAAAGCACATCTCCCTGGAAGACCTGCGCTTCCTGCGGCTGCGGGCGCAGGGTCTGGGCGCATCGCGCGCGACACGCCCGGCTTTGGTGGACGTCGTCAGAACCCTGTGCGGAGTCAACGCCCAGTTGCCCTCGGCTATGGCCTTGTCGCTACGAGCCAGGATAGAGGGCTTAACGCTTGAGGACATTGAGATCAGCCGGGTGCAGGAGCGCACCGTCGTGCGGACCTGGTGTATGCGCGGCACCATGCATCTACTCGCGGCGGATGATCTGGATTGGCTGCTGGCGGCCATCCCACCCAGCGAGATCGGCGGCGGGTGGCGCTGGCTGACAAGGCGCGGCGGGTTGGCAAAGGAGCGCGCCGCGCAAGTGCTTGAGGCCGCTTACCAGACCCTGAAATCCCGTGGGCCAATGATACGCCGTGACCTGATGGCAATGGTGGCAGAAAAATATGGACCCGAAGTTGAAGCCGCCGCCGCTGGAGTAGTTCACCTAAACGGGCTGCTAGGGCGGATCTGCTTCGGCCCTTATCGTGGCGTAGACCCTACCTAATGTAGCGCTAGACGATTGGCTTGGCTGCGAGATAGACATTTCAGCGCAGCCGGATTATCTCAAGCTGGCGCGGCGGTACTTACAGGGATACGGCCCGGCTGCACCGCCTGACCTGGCGGCATGGTGGGGGATGGGAATCACCATAGCCAAAGCCGCCTGGGCTCTACTACACGACGAGTTGACCGAATACGATGTCGCAGGCCAACAGGTCTGGTCGCTGGCAACGGACGCCTCCGCCCTGGCTGCCTCCGCTGCCCCGGGCCCTACCGTCCGCCTGCTACCGGCCTTTGACACCTATCTGCTGGGGTATGCTGCGCGCGACTTCGTCGTGCCGCCAGACTATCATAGCCGCATCTTCCACGGCGGGGAGATCATCCCAGCGGTCCTGGTAGATGGCTGCGCTGCAGGAACATGGCACTATGAGAAGCGGGGCAAGCAGATGCGAATTACGGTTACCCTATTCTCGGCCTTCAGCGCCAAAATTCGCGATCTGACTGCGCTTGAAGCGGACGACATCGGGCGCTTCTTCAGGCTACCTACCACCCTCAGCTACACCGAGGACGGCTAAGATAGCATACTTTTTCAGCTACTTGGCACGCATCCTGTTGTTCTTCGCGTTATGCTCCACTTCAGCAAGTCCCAATGCTTCCATCAGCGGCGGAAGATACATGCCAAAACGGCCCCGCAGCCCCTTCTTTAAGCCATACCAGCCGCCAACGGGATTGTCGGAGGAACGCCCCCAGGCTTCCACTGTACCTTCCTTGGCCGGCTTTTGTTCATCGGCGCTGCCCAGCTCTATCCAATCGCCATCCTTTTTAAGCATTTCGTGCAAGTCGTTGATGCAGCGCAGGTCATAATGCAACACGGTTTTCCCCACAGTACAGACCAGGATAGGGGGATCGTGGCTTTCATCCTTATACATCGTGTATTCCGAGGTGCCTGATGGCGTTTTTAGCACCCAGGGGTCTACCTTTGTTCCCGCTACATTGTTCATAATCACATCTCCCCATTACCGACAAATTTTGTCTATATGTTAAATTCGTTCGTCAACCGGCTGCTAGCGCCGCGCCGAGTCTATTCGGCATATCACCTAGAATATACCCCAGAAAATCGCTAATGACCAATTCTATTAAGAACCGTGCTACAACAAGGACTTTAGTGATCCACCTTTTCTTTCCTGTAACATGAGTAGAGTATGCTGTTGCGAAATTGCGCCAAATGGCAAGGCAGAAATCACGAATTGTATGCCGGAAGTCTACGGATTTGACGTGAACGCAAAATTGAGTTATAACCCCCCTATACAAATAGTGAAAAACCAGTATAATAGAAGAGTCAAAAAGCACTTTGATTCACTCCCCTGTTATGGTTAGTTAGTCTGACGAGTTTAAATAAAATCAAGGAGAGAGTTTATGCGTAAGTACAAGAGTCTGGCGTTAATTCTTCTCGTTGTCACACTGCTGCTTACCGCTTGCGGTGCGACCCCAACACCGGCGGCCCCACCTGCCGCGGCGGCCCCCACCACCGCACCCGCAGCAGCCGCCCCCACTGCTGCACCTGCCGCACCAGCCCCAACCAAACCGGCGGCCGCCGCCGCCGCCCCAACCGCCGCGCCTGCTGCTGCAGCACCGGCTGCCGGGGCAGCCCCCGTCCCGGGGCAGGATATCAAGCTGCCTATGGCTAACCCCGTTCCGGCCACGGTCAACTCGGATCGTGTGTTGAACATCCCCCTGCGGAGCGACCTGGGCAACGGCGTCTACGGGCCCGTTACCAACAGCACCTGGAACCTGGGCACCGATTTCGCCTCGTTCCTTATGATGCCGCTGGTACTTTCGGCGGAGAGCCAGCTCGTCTCGCATCCCTGGCTGGCCAAAACCTGGGCAGTGGCGCCTGACTGCCGCTCGGCGACATATACGATTTACAAAGAGGCCAAGTGGAGCGACGGCAAGCCGGTCACCACCAAAGACGTCAACTTCACCCTCTCGCTGCTCTACGACCCCAAGGCCAAGTACCAGTATGGCGATGCGCGGGAATTCCTGACGAACGTCAAGGGCGGCGCCGACTTCCACGACGGCAAGGCTAAGTCCGTTAGCGGCCTGACTGCCGTCGACGACTTCAACGGCAAGATTGAGTTCGACGCCCCCGGCCTGTGTGACCCGTTCGGCGTACGCCGGCTTAACTTCGTCGGCATCGTGCCCGAGCACGTGCTGAACAAGTACACGGCCGAACAGATTTGGACGGGCGAATTCCCCGAGGCTTGGATGCCTACGGTCTACAGCGGACCGTACAAAGTTACCAAGTGGGATAAAGAGCAGAAGTTCATGCAGATCCAGCGCAATGAGGACTGGTGGGGCAATGCTATATTCGGCAAGCCAAATATCAAGAACATCGCCGGCCAGCCGACGAACCTGGCTGCCCTGCTCGCCAACAAGACAGATCTGATCGGGCTCGGATTCGCGGACGCCCAAAAGATGAAGGACAACAAAGACTTCACCTTCCAGTCGCGCCCGTGGGTGTCTTTCATCCTGGGGTTTAATATGCGCGATAATCGCAAGCTGTCGAAGGAGATGCGCGAAGCGATCCTTTACGCCACCGACAAGCAGTCCCACATCCAGGTAGTGAACCTGGGCACCGGTGTGCCGCTGCGTAACCCCTTCGGCTGGGGGCCGGAGCAGACACCCTGGTGTACTATCCCGGAATGTGATAAGGCGCTCTTCACGGCCTACGCCTACGACGTGGCCAAGGCCAAGGAACTAATCCAGGCTGCTAAGTGGGATTCCAACAAGGAGTTGGTTATCCTGGCCGGCTCCACCGACCCTTCGGGGACGCTACTGCAACAGCAGCTCCTGGCTGTCGGTATCAAGTCTACATTGAATACCAACGACGACCTGCGGGACAAGTTGATGACCAGTGGCGACTTCGACATCTGGATTAACACCGGTTGGCCGACAAATAACCCGGTGGCCTTCTGCCAATACTGGCTGGGCGAGCCGAAGGACAATTACTATGTCCAACGCCTCGGCTGGGTCAACCAGGATTTCCGGACCGCCTGCGAGTTAGGCTCCGGGACGTCGGACCCCAAGGCCCGCCAGCTCGCCTTCTTGAAGGCGGTCAAGATCTACTCCGACGAGGTCGGTCCGATCCAGGCCATCGGGCAGAGCACCCGATTCTACGCCATGAATCCCGACCTGGGCGGGTTCGATTCGGCGTTCAGCCTTGAGAACTGGACCGGGTTGCGTGGACCCTACGGCATCATCGGCTGGTACTGGAAGAAGTAGCCGCCGAATTACTGGCTACGAACCGTTCGGGGCCGAGGAGATGGTCCTATCTCCTCGGCCCCACCGATCACTTCTTGGGTGTAATTTTTTTACCCAGTTCCGCGCCTCATACGGCATCGTGAGGAATCTCCCAAATGCGCACCTATATTATCCGACGCGTGCTGCTGACCATACCGGTCCTTTTTGCCATCACCTTCATCAACTTCACGCTCATCCACCTGGCCCCGGGGGATCCCCTGATCTTCCTGATGATGCAGACCGACCAAACCGGGGGGATGACCAACCGGCAGGTGCTGGAGGCCAACAACAACCTGTACGGCGACTTTATGGATAAGCGCCGCCATGAGCTCGGGCTGGACCTACCGATCCCAGTGCAGTACGTTAACTGGCTTGGACAGCTCTCCCACGGCGATTTCGGCCGTTCGATGATTGACGGCTCGCGCATCTTCCCCGAGATGATGCTCCGTCTCAAGGTCACTCTCCAGCTTACGATGATCTCGCTGATTTTCAGTATTATCATCGGCATCACCCTGGGGACGCTTTCCGCGATCTACCAGTACACCTGGTTTGACAGCCTGGTTTCTCTGGTATCTTACCTCTTCATGAGTGTGCCCGGTTTCTTCCTGGCGTTGGTCGGCATTAACATCTTCGCTCTGAAGCTGAAGCTATTACCGATCGGCCGGGTATACGATGCTGCCACCGGCGGCACACTGGATGACCGGCTCTTTCACCTGATCCTGCCCGTGCTCGTCATTGGCTTGAGCAGCTCGGTGGGGCTTTTGCGCTATACCCGCACCAGTGTGCTGGAAGTGATGCGTGAAGACTACGTTAACGTGGCGCGCGCCAAGGGCTTGCCCGAAAGGGTCATCCGCTTCCGCCATATCCTGCGTAACGCGCTGGTGCCGGTGGTAACCATCATCGGCCATGAGCTGCCGGGCGTCTTCGGCGGCTCCGCCCTCTATGAGACGGTCTTCCTCTGGCCAGGTCTGGGCCAATGGGCCGCGAAAGCTGCGGCATCCCACGACTTCGCCATCATGATGGTCGTAATCACTGTCACCGCTACGCTTATCGTCTTCACCAACCTTTTCGTGGATATCATCTACGCGGTGATCGATCCACGCATCTCGTATTCATAAGGGAGAGTCCATCAGATGGCTGTAGAGACGTCCACACCACTCTTCGAGGACCCGACACGGACCGCACAGAGAGATCAAGGGTTTTTCCGCTCGCGGTTTTGGCGCCGTTTCAGTGCCAATAAGGTGGGCGTTATCGGCCTGATTATTGTATCCATTCTCGTTTTCTTGAGCGCCGCGGCGCCCCTTGTCGCACCGATCAGCCCCGGTAAGATCGACCCCTTCGTGGGCTTCCAACCACCCAGCGCCACCCACTGGTTCGGCACCGATGAAACCGGGCGCGACATCTGGTCGCGGACGATTTACGGCGGCCGCATCTCGCTGTTCGTCGGGCTGATGGCGGTGCTGCTGCGCAGCGGGATTGCGCTCACCCTAGGCTCCCTTTCCGGTTACATGGGCGGCATCGTCGACCTGATCGTGCAGCGCATCGTTGATATCTTGCTGGCTTTCCCCACGTTCATCTTTCTTCTGATCCTGGTCTCGATCCTCGGTCCGTCGATCGCCAATGTCTTCATCGCCATCGGGCTGCTGAGCTGGCCCTCGGAGGCGCGGCTCTACCGCAGCCGCGTGCTATCACTGCGCCAGATGGACTTCGTGCTGGCGGCGCGCTCTATCGGCGCTTCCAATGTCCGCATCCTGCGGCGCCATATCATGCCGAACCTGGTCGGCTTCGCCCTCGTGGCGATGACCTACGGTATCGGCGGAGCGATCCTCACGGAGGCGGGCATCAGCTTTCTGGGGCTGGGCGTGCCGCCCCCCACGCCGAGCTGGGGCAACCTGATCCAGGCGGCGAACACGCTGAGTGTGCTCGAAAACTTCTGGTGGATGTGGGTTGCGCCGGGCATCATGATGATCGCCTGTGTGCTCGGCTTCAACTTCATCGGCGACGCCCTGCGCGACGCCTTCGATCCGCACCGCGGGCGGTAGCTCTGGCCTATTTAGATCGGTAAATAGGCAGGTTGCTGAGGCGTGCTGCTACCCGCTGAAAAAAGGCAACCTATTCGTCCTCGCGGCTGGTGGTGATCGGGTTTAAATATCCAACGGCGAATCCGGCGAAACTGCGATTGTTCCGGCAAGTAATTCTGGCGCTGGCTAGTGACGCGCGGAACCCTGCATATCCCATTCTGGCCGGGTTCGCTATCAGGGTGGTAGTAGCAGGATGGCAGCCATCCCCGACATCTGCAATGATGGTATTCTCGGTCACCCTGGCGGCTTCATCTACCTTCAGGTACAAATTCGGGGATGTGGTGATGACTTCCACCTTACCCTGGTCAATCCACGGAGCCTCGACGCCCGCCTCCATCGGGATTATGGCAAGATGCGGCGCTTCCCAAACTGCCCGCAGACCATCCATAAATTGCGCCATAGGCCGGCCATCAGGCAGCTCAAACAGAAACAGATAGACATGCTGATCCAGGGCAATACGCTCTTTATAGGTAGCTTTAAGGGGGAAACCTGCATCCGGCGAGAGATCCGCCCGCAGGTCAGGAGTCTGCATCAGTCCCAGGTACTTTCCCATGAACATAGAATACTTCGTCAGACATCCGCCCCATTCCTGACCACAGGTCACGAGATGTAGGCTTTCGGATGCATAGGTATATCCCAGTTTCTCCAGGCTCTGCTTCAGCCCTTCGCTCCATCTGCGCGCGTTATGGGAAGTCCAAATTTCATAAGGCACCCATTCATTGTACATGCCACGTCCTGCCAGAGTCTTTTGCAGATCTTCCGCCAGCAGCAGTTGGGTTGCCACACTGTGGTCGTCAGGATCGACGATACATCGTTCGCCAAAGTGAGTGCGTGCCAGGTTGATGAGTTGGTTTGTCTCTTTGGCCTCATCCGTAATGATACAGAGTACGTTTTCCTCATGAGGGCCAGCAGCCATAAAAAGGCGCTCCCATTTTGCCATGTATTCCCGGCGCGTCGTTTCGTGACGCGGCACAGCATGAATGAAAAGGTAGAGGTTTGCGAGTTGTTTCATACGTCCTCCTCAAGGGGAAATAGGCAGCATAGCGAGCGCCGCCGCGATGCTGCGGCTGGCAACATCCTGTGAATAGCGCTCCAGTACGAGATGGCGGGCCTGTTCACGCAACGCCTCGCCGTGCCGCGCGTCGGACCACAGCCAGGTGAGAGCGGCGACGAAATCATCCGGGCTTTCGGCGTGTAGAAAATGTACCCCCGCGAGAGCGTCTAGTCCCTCAATACCCTTGGCGGTGGTAATGACCGGCACACCCGCGGCAAACGCTTCGAGGATTTTGAAGCGTGTCCCCCCTCCCTCGAACAAAGGCGCCACCATAGCCGATGCCTCGGCCAGGAACGGCCGCACATCCGCCACGGCGCCTGTCACCACAATACGTGGATCTCCCTGCGCGGCAGCTATCATCGCAGGCGTGGGATGGCTACCAGCCAGGATCAGGCGGCAGCCGGAGATACGCTGTAAGAGCCGCGGGAAGACCTCCTGGAGCAAATATTGGGCTGCAGCCTGGTTAGGCGGGTAGCCAAACATCGCGGGGAAGATGATGGTTTGCTGATCCTGTGGCGTTTGGTTTAAGGATAGAGGTAAGAAGTCCACCATTTCATAGCTGGCGACATCTACAGTATTGGGTACCACATAGACCGGCGCAGATGGCCGGTATAAATCACGCATAAGCTGCGCATCGTGCTCACTGCAGGTCCAGATCTGGTCGACCTTGCTGACCGCCATACCCTCCACCAGCGCCACACGCTCTGCCAGCCTGGTTAAGACCCAACGCGACCTGGAGTTTGCCACCCAGGGAGAGGCCGCCACTGCCTGGTGAAGGGGACCTTCGACATTATGCGCGTCGAGCAGGACAAAGCGACCTTGGGATTTGAAGTAGTCGATATAGGGGTATAGCCACAGCTCCTCGAGGATCACCACCTGGGGATTAAACTGCTGCAGAATTTCATCCAGTTCGGCAACAATGCGTGGCGAGTAAAACTGGTCCGCGGGATGGACCACCGGGTTCGATAGCCACTCGAAATTCGAGGTGCCTCTCCCATCTACACCCCACGGCACCGGTTCCTGGGATCCGCGCCAGAAGGCGATCCCGTCAAGCGGCGGCGGATTTGCACTTTGTCCCCGCAGGCCGAATACCGCCAGCGCTCCTCCCGCCAGCGCTCCTCCCGCCAGCGCTCCTCCCGCCAGCAGACCGTTGATGTTCTGCCAGCACCGCAGACCAACCCCGGCGCGGGGCGGAGATGGCAGATTGAGGACCAATAAAAGCGCGCGCCGCATATCTGAATCCTCCGCTTAACCGGTCATTTTCATACCAGTGTCTGGTAGATATAACGGGTCTTATGGGCGATAGATTCCCAGGTGAACGCCTGGGACAAATCTGCTGCCCCTTGTGACAACATCTGCCGCAGGTCCGGATGCATAATCAGATCCTCTACCGCCCCGGCAATCGCCTGGGGGTCTTTGACCGGCACGAGATAGGCGTTCTGGCGGTGGTTGAGGGACGGGAAATGCCCCCCCGGAATCTTGCCGGTATCCTCTATGGATGAGGTGGTGACAACCGGCAGGCCATGTTTCAAAACGGCCATGAGGCTGCCACGGCGGAAGGTGGCGCCGTCTTGGTAAGGCAAGACGGCTGCATCGGCGGCTAACAAATATGCGGAAACCTGGTCGGGCGGCAGAAAATCGGTCCAGCGTACATAGCTATCCAGGTTTTGGGCAGTGATACTGGCCTTTACTTTAGCCAAATACGCGGCGTTGGTAGGATCGCTGGCGCCTACCGTCCCTCCCAACATAAGGAGTTGCACCGGAAAATGGGCGTGCTGTAATAAACCCAACGCCGTTACCAGGTCATCGGCGCCTTTAGAAGCGTTTAGGAATCCAAAATAGACCATCAGAAATTGGTTATCATCCACCCGGCAGACATCCCGGCGCCAGGCAGCCCGGTCGTAGCCAACCGGAGGCGCTGTCGGGATGTTGGAACCAATAGGTACCAGGTGTACCGGGCGGCCTGAGAGTTCTTGTTCTAGCACATGCCAGTCATAGGGGTTGGTAGCAATTACGGCATCCGACCAGTTGGCCAGGCAATAGGTAACCCAGGGGCGCAGGCGCCCGGCCTTCGGAAAAAGGTAGGGATGTTTAGCGTCATGATAAGTCACTACGATGGTCGATTGGTGGCGGGAGCCGGGTAAGCGCCGGCACAAAGGCCAGAGGTTTATAGCGGGGTGCAAACCGTAAGCCGCCGTTTGATACTGGATATGAACGATGTCAGGATTGAACCGGTTGTTGAGACGATCCAGATAGGTCCAAATACGCCAGTCCCACTTGGGTACAACTCGATGGACCGGCCAGGGATCTTTCCCTTTCGGACCGGCGCCAGTAAGAACTATAACCTCGACGCCCAATTGGTTAAGGTGATATGCCAGTTGATAGGTGTAATCGCCTACCCCTCCTTGCTGTGGAGGATATTCCCCCGTGACCAGACAGAGACGCATAGCACCTCCAAACCATGCCGACTTATGTCAACCCAGAGGCCAGCAAATCCCAATAAGCGCGCACGCGGGCCGCCCGCAACGGGCGCTTATGCCCTAAACTCCATTTGAAACTTTCTTCTACGAGAGCCAGGGCATATTGCAACAGAATACCCCAGCGCAAGGTCTGGGTCTCCCAACGAGTATGGTGGCGCGCAAAAAAATGCAGCTTGCTGCGGTTAAAGACCTGGTGCCGCCAGCCGGTTACCTGACCGCTGCTCTGACCTTCGTGATGGGTGATCTGGGCGGCAGGCTCATAACCCACACGCCAGCCGGCCGCTTTAATGCGGTAGCACCAATCCATCTCTTCAGAATACATAAAGAAGCCCGTATCCAAAACACCCACGCTTTGCCAGATTTTACGCCGGATCAGCAAAGCCGCCCCATTCACCCAATCCACATCTTGGGCGCAATCAATAGGCTGACCAGCCAGGTGATAGCGGCGCGATAGAGCATGGTCCCCCACCCACCATTGGAACGGGGTGCTCTCCGTCAGGGCGATCAGCAGATCAGGAAAACGGTACCGCGATCCCTGGAGTTGGCCGTCGGGGTAACGCAAGGAAGGGCCGGCAACCGCCCAATCGGGATGGTGCGCCATGCTGTGTAACAGAGCTTGTATTGCTTCCGGCTCCACTTCGGTATCCGGGTTCAGCAGAAAAGCGCAAGCGCCCCTCGCCAGCGATATGCCCAGGTTATTGCCGCCAGTGAAGCCTAAGTTATCGGAGCTCAGGTGGCACCGTACCCAGGGGAAATCCTGTAGCATCCCCGGCGTGCCATCCTGCGAGGCATTATCTATGACGATGACTTCGACCAGCCATACTCCGTTTGCGGCGGTCTGAGCCGGACTTTGACCTGGGAAAAGGATGCATACCCCCCGGCTACCCTGCAAGGATACCAGGCACCTGGCTAATAAATCCTTTACATTCCAGGAGACGATGATGATAGTACAATCTATACCCATCGTATCCTATTCAGGCTCCATACTACGCGAAGCATAGCCCAGACCGGCTGCTTCCCAGCCGAAGAGGCGGCAGGCGTTCCGCGTGGTAGACTCAGCCACCTCCGCCAGGGAGACATTTTTCAGCTCCGCGATCCGCGCGGCGATCAAGCGCACGTAAGCAGGCTCATTTTGTTGGCCACGGAAGGGGTGTGGGGCAAGAAAGGGACTGTCGGTCTCCAGCACCAGGGCAGCTAAAGGCAAAGCTTCTACCAGGGCGACAGACTTCTTGCCATTTTTAAAGGTTACCGGCCCGGCCAGGGAGATAAGGAACCCGGCAGCGTAGAGACGCTGGGCCATCTCCACAGAGCCAGAGAAGCAATGCATCACACCCAGGGGGCGGGTCTCTCCCTGAAAAGCTGACTCAGGCTCCACCCGCCAGGGATGGGAAGTGCTCCACGCCAGTAAAACAGCTTCGGTGTCTGCATCGGCGTCACGGTTATGAATTACGACGGGTTTGCCCATCGTCGCCGCAAGTTCCAGTTGATGGCGGAAGAGGTCGTGCTGCATCTCGTGGCTGGCCCGGTCCCAGTAGTAATCGAGCCCGATCTCCCCGATGGCTACCACCCGCGGATGGCGGGCCAGCGTAACGATCTCCGCCAGCGCCGCGGGTGTGGCGCTGGCGGCGTCATATGGATCAATACCCACGGTAGCATAGACATCGGGCGCGGTACCTGCCGAGAGTACTCGGCCATACATCTCTGCCACGGTCACCGCAGCAGCGCTGGTGACAGCATCGGTGCCGATGGTTATAATGCGCCGCACACCCGCTTCCCAGGCACGGGCGAGGACGGCGCTGCGCTCCTCCTCATAGACCGGATCGTGTATATGGGCGTGGGTATCAACGAGAAAAAGCATAGTATTAGAGGAACAGATCTACTTTTCATGGACCGGCCAGGGCAACCCCAGGATGGCGATCCCATCCCGCAAGATGGATTCCACTTTATCCTGATGGGTCGTTTCCGTATAAACCCGGATAATCGGTTCTGTGCCGGAGAAGCGGATCAGCATCCAGCCATTATCTCCCAAATCGAATTTGAAACCGTCGGTGGCATCGATGCGCTCTACTTTGAGGCCGGCGATCTGGTCAGGTTGGGCCTTTTTCACCTTCGCTATAAATTCGGGGCGCCGGCTCTCATCATAGGAAATATCAATGCGATCGTAATAATGCGGTCCGACCAGCTCGAAAAGCCATGCCAATAACTGGCTGGGCTTCTTGCCCGTTTTGACCATCATATCCAGCAGGAATAATCCCGCCAGGATGCCGTCACGTTCGGGCACATGGCCACGAAAAGCGAAGCCGCCACTTTCTTCACCACCGATCATGGCGTTAGTTTCAACCATCTTGGGCGCTACGTACTTGAAACCTACGCCCGTTTCGTATATGGGCACATTGTAACGCCGGGCCAGCTTATTGAGCATAGAAGTTGTAGAGAGGGTCTTCACAATCGGCCCGCGCCAACCGCGCACTTCCAGTAGATACAGCGCCAACAGGCCGTAAACCTCCAATTGGTTCACAAAGCGGCCGTTTTCATCGGCAAATCCCACCCGGTCGGCGTCTCCGTCTGTAATGACCCCGGCATCCGCCTGGATCCGTACTACTGTTTCCAGCAACTTGTCAACATTCGGTTGGATCGGCTCAGGCCGCTTCATTTCCGGGAAGATGGGGTTGCGCACGTTGTGAATCTCAGTAATCCGCGTGGCGCCGCCCCCAATTAAATTGGGAAACCAACCGGCGCCATTCCCCCACATGGCATCTACCGCTACATGCAACCCGGCGTTGCGAATCGGTGCTAGATCGATGAGATATTTCAAGTGCTCAATGTATTGCGGGGCGGGATTGATGCGCCTGACAAGCCCCTGGCTGAGGGCCTGTTCCATCGGCATCTGCTTCACATCCTCAGGGGGCGGAATACCCGCCTCAATTTGCTTTAACCCTTCAGGGTCGATGGCGCCACCGGTATTGCCCCGCACCTTAAAACCGTTATCGGTGGGAGGATTATGGCTGGCGGTAATGTTTACCGCGCCATCGGCTTTTAAGGCTACGACCGTATATGAAATTACCGGCGTCGGCGTGGCGCCATCCGGGTCCATATGGCAAAGATACACTTTAATACCGTTGGCCGCCAATACCTCCGCTGCCGCTGCGGCAAAATATTCTGAGGCAAAGCGCTTGTCAAAGCCTACCACGATTCCATTAGGGGCGCCGCCCCGGCCGGCAAAATAATTGGCAAACCCTTGAGCACAGCGACGCACATTTTCAAACGTATAGTCATCCGCGATTGCGCCGCGCCACCCATCGGTTCCGAATTTAATTTGTTCCGCCATTACCGTCCCTCCTCACACCATCTATCGTTACGCTAGGCACGCAGGTAAGCCAGGGCATTCTCTCCTTGCTGCAACGCCTCCGTATCGGCATCCACCATGATACGGATCATTTCCTCGAAGCTGACCCGGGGCTGCCAGCCGAGGATGGTGCGGGCCTTGCTGGCGTCTCCGATCAATAAATCTACGTCGGCCGGGCGGATATCTGTGGGATTGATGAAGACGTAATCTTCCCAGTTTAACCCCACATATGAGAATGCTACCTCGCACAGATAACGCACAGAGTGGGTCAATCCCGTGGCAACCACAAAGTCATCCGGTCCCGGTTGCTGCAGTATCATCCACATCGCTTCCACATAATCGGGAGCAAACCCCCAATCCCGTTTGGCATCCAGATTACCCAGAGGTAAGCGATCCGCCATGCCCAGCTTGATCTTAGCCACGTGATGCGTGACCTTGTGGGTCACAAATTCCAGACCACGGCGGGGCGACTCGTGATTGAAGAGGATGCCGGAAGAGGCAAAGAGATTGTAGGCTTCGCGGTAATTCACGGTTATCCAGTGGCCATAAAGCTTGGCAACCCCATAAGGGCTACGCGGATAGAAGGGCGTTTTTTCGGTTTGCGGGGTTTCTACTACCTTGCCGAACATCTCCGAACTTGAGGCTTGATAGAAACGCACCTCAGGATCAACGATGCGAATAGCATCGAGCAATCTGGTTACTCCCAGAGCAGTAAATTCGCCTGTCAGCACCGGCTGTTTGAAACTAGTGGGGATAAAGGATTGGGCCGCCAGATTATAAACTTCATCGGGGCGAATCTCTCGCAAAAGGTGGATCATCGAGACTTCATCCAGCAAATCCCCTTGTACAAGGGTAACCCGATCTTGAATATGGCGAATACGATCAAAATTGATCGTACTAGTGCGACGTACCATGCCATATACATCATACCCTTTGCTCAACAGAAACTCGGCCAGGTAGGAGCCATCCTGCCCGGTTATTCCGGTAACTAGCGCTTTTGTCATAGGGAGTAATCCTCACTCATCATTTTTGTAATCCTTCAGACGTATGCCATCTCAGTCAGATATCAAGTGAGCCACGCGTGGGGCGCCCGTCACCTGCTGGCGCCAGTAAGCCAGCGTATCTGCCAGCGACTGGGGCAGAGGAATCTCAGGGCGCCACCCCGTCTTGTGGTACATTTTACTTCCGTCACAGATGATCTCGGGAATTTCGGCGAAACGTATCCGCGTCGGATCAGATTGAATCTCAATCCGGGCCGTCGTCAATTCCATGAATATGTCTAACATTTCGGCCACCGAAGTAGATTTCCCAGAGCCCAGGTTATAGACTGCACCGGCCGCACCCTGCTCTAAAATCAGTCGGTAGCCGCGGACTATATCGCGCACGTCGGTATAATCCCGGCGTGGCGACAAATTCCCAACACGAAGTATAGGTTCTTGCAGTCCCCTTTCAATCAGGGCGATCTGTCGTGCAAAGGATGAGGCTGCAAAATTCGGGCTCTGGCGCGGTCCTATATGGTTGAAGGGCCTGACTCGGATAATCTGCAAGTTATAGCTGTGATAGTATTGATATCCCAAGAGATCCTGGGCGACTTTGCTCACCGCGTAGGGACTGGTAGGCAAGAGGGGTGTATCCTCATCCAACGGCAGGTCTTCCACACGGATAGCGCCGTACTCTTCGCCCGAACCTACGATCAAAATCCGGGGCGGTTCGCTTAACTGCCGGACCTGCTCCAGCAGATTCACCTCGGATTTCAGATTAATCTCGAAAGTCTCCCACGGGTCCTGGAGCGAGGTAGGCACATGGGGCTGCGCCACCAGATGGTAGACACATATCGGGCGCACCTCGGCCATAATACGGTGCAGAGAGATACTATCGCGCAAATCCGCCTGAAATAGCTTGACCTGCCCTTCCCAATGCGGTAACAAGGTACCGGAGAGGGAGACGCCGAAGATCTGGTAGCCTCCCAATTGCAGCAGACAGTCCGTCAGGTATGATCCTGCAAAACCGGTAATGCCTGTAATGAGTACGCGCAATGTAACCTAATTCCCCTTGAGATTTGCCAAAGACGGCCTCTGCCCCAACCGCATCCGTATATTACCGGAGTTAAGCAGAAAAATCAAGCCGGTGACAGTTCCGATTATCGAGTCTTTTGTCCATTTTGACTAGATTAAGACCAGTTCGACTTAGATCCCGATGCGGCTGATCCCGGAGATTTGATTACATATTCCATCACCATTACTAATAACCTCTACTTTCCGCTAAGTTAAGCTTTGCCGGGGTGGGCAACATGGTGTAAACTGGCTGTACTTTCGAATCCATGCTGGAGGGCCGATCCAATGAACGAACCTACTTGGCAGATGATGACGTTGCTGTGCAGTGTCGTGCGGTCCA
>SHYO01000092.1 GCA_009692745.1 Chloroflexota bacterium | reverse complement strand
TGTAGTGTTTAGATTTACATAAGGTGATGATTGGGCCTCAAAATAGCATTTTTGAACGGGCTATAAATGCCCGATTCAGACTTAAAAACCACAATATGTAGTATGTTAGACCTTTCATCAGTCTATATCCGGTGGCTGAGTAGTTACCCCCAAAGATGATGAAGATCCTGGTTATAGAGAACGCAGCGGGTCAGTTGCAGAATTGCCCGGTGCACCACCCCAACCCTGGATTATGCCCAGGTCCGGCATCCCAAGGGGAGAGGTGCGATTTCACCGTTTGCACAGTGATATTCTTCGCAATGAGCGGCGCATTTGGGTATACCTCCCGCCAAACCATGAGCATACCGGAGCGCCTCATTGTTTACTTCTACTGCTAGATGGCCTGGATTATTTACAGGCTATGCCCACACCAACCATTCTTGATAATTTGATAGCAGCCCATCGCATTCCGCCAACAGTAGCTGTGTTCATCGGCAATGCTCCTGGCAAGCGTGGCCGTGAGTTGGGTTGTTACACGCCGTTTAACGAATTCTTAGCCCAGGAATTGACACCCTGGGTGCGTGAAAGGTACCATGTTGCCAGCGATCCGGCACAAATCATCGTGGGTGGTAAAAGCTTGGGTGGGGTAGCTGCCGCATTTGCCGGTCTGCAGCATCCGCAAATATTTGGCAATATCTTGTCCCAATCAGGTGCCTTCTGGTGGAAGCCCGGTTATAAGAAACAAGAAGACGTGGATGAGTTTGAATGGCTGTCGCGCCAATTTGTCACATCTCCCATATTACCTTTGCGATTTTACCTGGAGGTAGGGTTGTTGGAGTTAGGTCCTATGCCCAACAACACCCCAGATCAAATAGTCGTCAATCGGCATATGCGCAACATTTTACAGGCCAAGGGCTATACTGTTCACTATCACGAGTTTTATGGGAGCCATGACTATATCTGCTGGCAAGGTTCCTTACCAAATGGATTAGAGGCTCTTATTGGGAGGAGATAGATTCGACATTATAGAATCGGCTGCTTATTATAGAATGGTGATAGGCAGCGGTTTCTGGATCTACGGAGGCAATAATTTACCGCGACTTCGACCTTGACCCCCAATCCGGCCAGCTTTGTATACTGCATAGCTCAGTATCACAAGAATCAAGCATCATTCTGGCGGATATGGGGACGAAGAAATTGCAGAGGAAGATTGGTAACGCCTATCTGCCTGGAGACCCGCGTATCTCGCCCGGCGCTGGCAAGATCGCTTTCTTCGGCAATGGACGCATCTATGTCTATGCCGTAGCCGAGGATCAAATCCGGGCCGTTGTCGACCAGCCCGATTTGCACGCGAGTTTCTGCGCCTGGTCTCCCGATGGGGCCGCGCTCACTTTTACGGCCTATGCTGTACCAGCGGACGAGACCCGGCCGCCCCATATCTACCGTGTCGACCTGGAGGAAAATCGTATTACCCAACTGACGCAAGGGCTTGCGGTCGACCGCTTTCCCCAATGGAGTCCTGACGGCCGGTGGATTGCCTTTCACCGCACTTATGTTAATCCTCCCAAGAATCGCACCGGCGTCACTATCGTGGATACTGACTCTCTGAGCTGCTTGGCCTTGCCCGGACTAGCTACTACCGCCCAGGCTATCAGCCGGTATTGCTGGTCTGCCGATGGATCTCGCCTGGTTGTAACGGAGCGGCAGGATGCTGCTTCGCGGGTGAGGATATACGCGATGCCGCATATGGCGGTAGAATGGACACTGGAGGCGCAGGATATTTCCGGTAGCTGCTTCTTCCCCGATGGCGCGCATCTTCTATGCGTCTACCGCGATCGGTTGGAGTGCCGCACCTTATCCGATGGCCGGATAGTCGAAGCGCTGTCCCTGGCGGACCTGGAGCCGGTGCAGACACGCCACACCGGACCGGTAGTAGCGTTTGGTGTACCTGGAGCGCCGGTATACTTTCTGGGGAAAGATTCTACCATTTACCGCTGGCGGTTGGGCGCAGATTGTGTCCCTATCCTTGCAGACCAACCGGAGGAGCTGCAGGGCGAGCATCGGCGCGAAGATTACGCTTTTACCGCCAGAGATGGGCGTGAAATTCCGGTGCAGCGGTATATCCCGCCCAACCCGAAACCGGCGGCAGTTGTCTTCGTGGAAGGCGGTTCAGGGGAGGTGATCGATTCTCACGATCCCGTCGCTTTACGCTTGCTGGAGGCTGGATATGAGGTCATCCGCCCGGCTTATCGCGGATCGGACGGCTATGGGCAGGAGCACCGCTTAGCCAACACCGGCGAATGTGGCTGGGCCGATGTCTGGGATATCATCGATTGTGGCCTGGATTGGCGGCAGCGCTTTGACGCAGCAGACCGGCCTTTGGCTGTAGCCGGATTCAGCTACGGTGGTTACCTGACCATGTTGTCGCTAACCTATCCTGCCGCACCCTGGGCCTGTGCCATCTCCCTGTGGGGCTGCACCCATATTCCACCCGGTCCCCGTACCCGCGGGCTGCCGCAGGACCCCATAGCACGAGAGCAAGCTGTTGCAGAGCGGTCTCCGGTCCTCCAGGCTCCCCATATGCACTTTCCCCTGCTCATCTTGCACGGAGCCAGAGATACTACTGCTACCAATGAAGACGTTCTTCGCATCCAGCATCAAGTACAGGAGAACGGGCTCGAATGCGATCTCGTCATCTTTGACGACGACACCCACGGCCTCCACTTGCATCGTCCAGAGATGTACGACCAGATGCTGCGTTTCCTGGCTAAACATTTGGGAGAATAACATGACAGCGACGAAACTTCATCTGGATACCGACTTGGGCGGGGATATCGATGACCTGTGCGCCCTGGCTATGCTTCTCAAGTGGCCGGACCTGGATATCACCTGTATCACGACCGTTGCCGAGGAGCATGGCAGGAGAGCTGGTTATGTAAAATACATACTGCAGCTTGCCGAAAGACAGGATATCCCCCTGGCTGCGGGGGCCGACGTATCCCTGGGCTGCTACCGCGATAAGCCCGGATATCCGGAGGAGCGAGACTACTGGCCCGAGCCCATCGCGCCGGCCTACAATCCGCTCGACGACGCCTTGGACTTGCTAAAAAAGAGCATAGAGCAAGGGGCTATCCTTGTGGCCATCGGCCCTTACACCAACCTGGCTTTGTTGGAGCGGAAATATCCCGGCATATTAGCCGGTGCGCAAATCTACCTGATGGGTGGATACATCTATCCGGTGCGAGACGGCTTCCCTCAGTGGGGCAACGACATGGACTATAATATCCAGCTTGATGTGCCATCGGCAAAACAAGTCATTGAAACCTGCCACCCCACCCTGCTCCCACTTTCCGTTACGGTAGAAACCGCATTAAGGCGCGCCCATCTTCCAGGATTGAGGGCCTCAGGGCCAATCGGTGAGATCATAGCGAGGCAAGCTGAGGCGTTTGCTCAATTCTTTAAAAATGAAGAGCAGTATGGTAAGACATGCGCCGGTTTACCCGACGATATCATAAATTTCCAGCATGACCCGTTAGCTTGTGCGGTGGCTCTGGGCTGGGACGGCGTCGCATTTGAAAAGGTGCCGCTTAAAGTGGAAATTGAGGACGGGTGGTTGTATGAGCGCATTGATCCTATGGGAAAACCTACCAGGATTGTTACACGGGTAGATGGAAATAAATTTAATGGGTTTTGGTATAATGTGGTAACAGGACTGAAGATGTAATAGATGGGAATCCTTTCAGAGATGCGCTGTTAGATAAAGGTAAGGTTTCTATGGATATTCGTAACTACCAATCCACTGATGCTATCGAGATCGCCCGGCTCTTCGACGAATTTCAAGATTACTTTGTAACTCTTGATCCACTACATCGATTGCGGCGATTACCGGGCTATGGCGCTTACATGCTGCAGCAGACATTAGAGGATGTCGCTCGGCGTGAGGGTGTATTTTACGTGGCCGTTGAACAGGATGTCGTCGCTGGATTCGCGGTGGGGCTGATTACGCGATCTTCGCCCGGAGAGCTCCTGGGCCTGATACCGTCAAGCCGAGGGATTATTACAGAGCTATACGTCAGCCCGCCGTATCGCCGACAGGGCATCGGCACGAAACTCATGCGGGAGACCGAACAGTATTTTATCCGGCAGGGATGCGACGCCGTCAGGGTCAGCGTCTTTGTTCCCAATCAAATGGCCCATTCCTTATATTTGAAACTTGGCTATCGCGATAGGGATATCGAGATGATCAAGCCTATATAGTGTAAGCTCGCTACAGCCCCACTTGTTCACGCAGTATTGCCATCTCCCCCAAATTGAGCTATAATGTGGTCATAGAAGTGACTACATGTAGGGAGAAGGCAAAGTTATGGCAGAGATCGGTGTGCGTGAGCTTAAGGCTCGAGCGTCGGAGATTATCAAAGATGTGCGCGATCACCGCGCGCGTTATATCATCACCTACCGGGGCCGGGCGGTGGGCCTGCTTTCGCCTATACCTGAAGGGATGGCCGGTAACGATATAGCTGTACCTGGAGATGACGCAGCTATCTGGCAGGAGTTAATACGCCTGGGGGAGGAAATCGGGCGTGGCTGGGAATCGTCCCAAAGCGCAGTGGAAATCCTTTCAGAGATGCGCCGTTAGGTCCAGACTATGAAAGGTACATACACCGTAGACGCTAGTGTCTTTTTGAACGCATTCAACCCTCAGCAGACCGGCTACGAAGTAAGTTACCGGCTCCTGTATCTGATGCATCAACAAGCTATCCCAATTATCGTGCCCACGCTGTTGCTCCCGGAGATAGCTGCAACAATTGGCCGGGGTCGCCGTGATCCGGTGTTGGCCCGCCAATTTACAACCACCTTGAGCCATCTGCCTCATATGGTTTTGGTGCCTTTGGATCTTTCCCTGGCGCAGCAAGCCGTAGAGGTTGCCGCCGACTACCACCTGCGGGGCAGCGATGCGGTATATGTCGCCGTGGCCTTGCGCTTCAGTAGCATTTTAGTGACCCTGGATCGCGAGCAGCAGACTCGGGCGGCTGGCGCTGTGGCAGCCCGTTCACCAGCGGATATCCTGAATCAGGAATGAGACGTATTTTAACTCCCCTACCGCGGAATCACCGGCAGCAGAATATGGGACGGGTATGCTGCCGTGTGATAGATGGTCTGCAGCGCCGGCTGCACATCCTGCGGGCCGTCCTGCCCCAGCGGATGCCCGGTGTTGGTATTTGCATCGAAGCGCGGAAAGGAGCTGCTGGCGATATCCAACCGGATGCGGTGGCCGGGTAGGAAGAGATTGCTGGTAGCCACCAGGTTGATATCGTAGCGGTACACCTGCCCCGGCTCGACCGGCTGGGGTTGGTCGCACCCGGCGCGGAAACGCGCCCGCAGAATCCCTTCCGCCAGGATGCGCGCCGCCCCGTCAGGATAGACATCGCACAGCCGGGCCACGAAGTCGGTATCTGCCGCGCTGGTGGCGGCGTAGAGGCTGGCCTGCAGCGGTCCGGTGACCTCCAGCGGCTGATCCAAGGGGGCGGAGGTGTACACCAGCACATCGGGCCGCCGCTCACAGTCGCGCTGATCGCGCGGGCCGGAATTGGCTCCCACCCCCAGGCCGGGTAAGAAAGAAGGACCGCCCACCGTAGGCGTGGGGTTACGCGGATCATAGAGATACACATCGGCAGGTTCGTCCGCGGGCTTTAGCGGGGATAGCTCGCCCCCGGCGCTGGAGGCGAAGCCCTCGCTATGGATATACCAGGGCGTATACTGGGCCCGCGCCAGGGGCCAATCTGGCTCGTCGCGCCACCGGTTCTCCCCCATCACAAAGAGGCGCACCGGCATATCCTGGTCGAGGCCCGTATCCTCCCCCTTCAGATATTTACCAAAAAACTTTAGCTGCAGACCGGTGATATCGACCACATCGAGCGAAGAGAAGATGCCGAAGTTATACTCGGGGAATATCCCCCCGGTGACGCCATGCGCCCAGGGGCCGATCAGCAGCCGCTGCCCCTGCCGGGCTGTGCTGTTGCCCCCGGCCTGCCGCATACCGGTATAGTTCTCCAGCGTGCCCAGCAGGAAGAGGTCGTACCAGCCGCCGACATTATACGCCGGCGCCAGCACCCGGTCGTAGTGGCGGTTGACGGCTATCGATTGCCAGTACCCATCGTTGCTGGAATGTTCAATCCAATCGAAGTAGTACTTGGCGGCCTGGCTGGGCTTCAGCAGAGGTTGGGTGGCCAGCGGCAGGTGACCATAATGGGCATCCATCCGGTCCGCGCCCAGCAGTATCTGCTCCATCTCCTGCGGGCTGGCCCGGCCGGCCAATGCCTGGCGTAGGGAAGTATCCGGCGCCAGGGAGATGAGGGTCCAGATGAGCGCGAAGCCGAGCTGGAAAGCCCCTCCCTGGTAGGTCCAGCCCTCGTAATATTCGGAAGCGGTAATGATGGGGAAGATGGCCTTCAGGTGCGGTGGCTGTTCCACCGCCGCCAGCCACTGGGTGGCGCCAAAGTAGGAGGCCCCACTCATGCCCACTGCCCCGCTGCACCAGGGTTGCGCGGCGACCCATTCCACCGTGTCGTATCCATCCTGACCCTCATGCATAAACGGGTAGAATTCCCCCTCGGATTGGTAGCGGCCGCGCGTGTCCTGAAAGACGACAGCGAAGCCCGCCTCGGCTGCCCGCACGCTGACCAGGGCATAGTTTTGCATCGTCAGCAGATCCTTGTTATAGGGCAGCCGGCTGACAATCGCCGGCACGGGACGATCGGTATCCGGCCGGTAGATGTCGCTCTTCAGGATGGTCCCATCCCGCATGGGGATGGCCACATTGCGCTCGATGAGAATACGGCTTGCCATCGTTGCCTCCTTTTACCTGGCCTTGCGATTTTGTTTCCACCTGCAGGGCGGAGATTTGCGAGTCATTTTAGGGCGTTTATCCCGTTTTGCAAACCACCCCTCTGCCGTGACTGACAGGGCACCCACACAGGGGTGCCCCTACCGTAGGGGCGGCCCTGTGTGGCCGCCCATTGCCCTGCGTGACCGCCCGTTGCCCTGTGTGGCCGCCCGTTGCCCTGCGTGACCGCCCGTTGCCCTGTGTGGCCGCCCATTGCCCTGCGTGACCGCCCGTTGCCCTGCGTTGACCGCCCGTTGCCCTGCGTGACCGCCCGTTGCCCTGTGTGGCCGCCCGTTGCCCTGTGTGGCCGCCCTGCTGTGCTACGTGGCCGGCCGTTGCCATTCAACAAAAATTTAACATCGATAAGTTACACTGGCCGATAACCACGGATCAGCTTTCAGGAGAGCAGTCGGCGGCTCAGGTGAATTGGACAAGCTGAACAAAGATGTGCATACTATATCTACAAAGGAGGGAAATCACCCATGAAACTGCGACGACCTAAAAATTTATCCGGGTTGGGCATTGCCATCATACTGGCCTTAGGTATGCTGGGTTTCTACATTGGGTTATGGACCAGCACCCCGGTGGCCGCCAGGCCATCGACGGCAGATCCGGCCCCTGCCACCGGCAGCGGATCGGTCCGTTTGCCCGCTGGGCGGGAGCGGCTGCTGGCCGGCCCCCCTATCCGCTTGCCTACCGGCACGGATGCCATTATTACCCTGTTATCCGAAAACTTTGAAGGCGCCTGGCCTTCCGCCAACTGGACGGTCTTCGATAACGATGTGCCTTCGACCAGCAACGGGGAATATTACTGGGCCAACCGCTGCGCCGGGCGCAATAGCAGCCGCAGCGCCTGGGCCATAGGCGGCGGCGCCAATGGCAGCGGCCTGACCTGTGGCGCAAATTATCCTAACCTGGTAGACTCCTGGACGATCTACGGTCCCATCGATTTCAGCCAGGTGGTTACCGCCGAATTGAGCTTCGCCTTTTGGGTCAATTCGGAATGTGTCGGCTGCCCGAACAACCCCACCAAGCTGGACCGCCTGTGGGCGATGGCCTCCACCGATGGGGCGAACTTCAACGGCTTCTGGTGGGCCGGGCCCTGGAATACCGATCCGCGCGCCGATGCCAACGGCTGGATCAACACTCCTGTCGATTTGAACAGCCTGGCGGGCCAGCAACACGTCTGGATCGCCTTTAATTTCGAAAGCGATAGCTCCACCGTCTTCCCCGAGGGAGCTAAGGTGGATGATGTGCTCATCCGCGCTTCCACCAACACCCAGGGGCCAACCCCCACCCCTACCGCCACCACCTGCCCGGTCACCGCCCACATCCAGACCCTGAGCACCGACCGGACCTGTTATGTGCCTGGCAGCCAGATGGGGGTATTTGTCAATGCCACTACCAGCCTGGCCTCCCAATCGGTGCGGGCGCAGGTGCTGGTGCTGAGCGGGGACATCGCCATCGCCTCCGCCACCCAAACCTTCACCGCCCCGGGACAGCAGGTAATCCCGGTGCAAATTCCGGCCAACCCCATTACCGGATTCGGTGACTATTCCGTGCTTGTCAACCTCTACGACGCCAACTCCAACTGCTTGCAGGAGACCCAGACGCGCACGGTTCGCATCGACCCGTCCTGCGGTTCGGTGACGCCTGGGGTCAGCAATACTCCCACCCACACCCCCACCGCGACAGCCACCGCCACGGCCACGCGCACCGCCAGCCCCACCCCCATTGCAACAAACTGCCCCGGCGCCGGCACAACTACCTATATCACCACCGATGATAACGAGAATAATGCCCATACCGGCGTTCCCGACAACGACATGTATCCGGCTAATACTTCCTGCATCTACAATGATAATACTATAGCGCCTATCGAGTTTAACATCATCGTGCCATCGCTGCCCTCCTTCGCCACGGCCCGTCTCCTGCTCTATGCTTACGATGTAGACGAACAGGATGGCGAGCGAGATGAGGTCTATTTCAACGGCCAATTGGTGGGTACTTTGACCGGCGATAATAACAAATGGAGCACCTCGGTCTTTGACATCAATCCAACGCTGGTGCGTAGTAACAAGAACCTGGTCGAGATCAGGATCGATGTAAACAATCCGGGCACGCATACCTGGTGTACTGAAATCGACTGGGGGCAATTGGTATTGGGACATGGGGGCGGAGCGGCCTCCATCCGCAGCGCCACGCTTGACAGTCCAACATCCTGCTATGTCCCCAACTCTACGGTAACCCTGGTCTATGAGATCGATACCACCCTGCCGCAGCAGGAAGTGCGAGTTGAGGTGAACATCCTGGATGCTAATAATAATACGATTACTTCCAGTAGCCGCACCTATACCACCAATGATGGACAGAATGATCCGAAAACAGAAGTGCTGCAATTACCACCTGGATTGGCTACCGGGACGTATAAAATCGAGATAATTGTCTTCGATACCTGTAGCAACACCCAACAGGATATCTGGACCAGTACCTTCCGCGTAGACCCATCTTGCGGCACTGCCACCCCGACCCAAACAGCCACCGCCACGGCCACGCCCTCCCGCACCGCCACGCGGACCACAACCGCCACGGCCACGGTCACACCGACTGCCACCACCTGCGTCCCGCCCCGCCCCCCGGTCACGCCGAGCTGCCCGGGCCCCAACTTTGTGCGTAATTTTGACTTCGAGAAATTTAACCGCAGTTGGGGAGAATATAGCAGTACCGGGCAGGAGATTGTCAACACCAGATCTGTCGCCCAAGGCTTTTATGCCGCTTACTTCGAGGGACCGCTGGGCCGGACCAGTGATCAAATCCTATACCAATATGTGGATATCCCGCTGGATGCCACCAATGCCAGCTTCTGGGTAGGGAATCAGGCTCACGGCGCAGCGCAAAGCGCGGGAAATCCGCCCACCAGCGGCCAGGATTACTTCCGCGTCTCGCTCTACAACGCCACTTTCTCCACAGAACTGGTGCGCCTCTGGCAGTTCAACCCCCTGTCCCCCTGTCCCATTGATCCTGATGGGTACAACCTGACGGCTGACGAGCTGAACTTGGTGCGGGGCCATACGGTAGCCCTTGTCTTCGAGCTGCGCAAGGTGACCGCCGCCGGCTGGACCACCTACGTCATGCTGGATCGCATCCATTTCGACGTCTGTTCCCCCTCGCCCGCCTGCAACGTGGTGGGCAATAAGACCGCCAGCCCCAACACCGTCCCGCCGGGCGGTGAAGTCACGGTGATGCTCAGCCTGACGGGCCTGGAAGGCAACTGTCTGCCCTCCCGCAAACCGGCCGACGTGATGCTGGTGCTGGACCGCTCCGGCAGCATGCAGGGCCAGCCTATCATAGATGCCAAGACATCCGCCAAGGGCTTCGTCGACCGCCTGGATCTGTCTACCGACCAGGTAGGGTTGGTAACCTTCTCCGACACCGCCACCCTCGACCAGATGTTAACGCAGAGCGCCGGCCCGGTGCGCACCGCTATTGATAACCAGGTGGCCTTTGGCAGCACCAATATCGGCGATGCCTTGCTGCTGGGCCAGGGGGAGTTGGCGAGTGGCCGCCACAAAGCGGCGAACCAGCCGGTTTTGATCCTGATGTCCGACGGCCTGCCCAACACAGGCAGCGATTCCCGGGCCGCCGCCGCCGCGGCCAAGGCGGCCGGTACGCGTATCTTTACCATCGGCCTGGGCAATGGCGTCGACCCGAATCTGATGCGTGACCTGGCCTCTGCCCCCACCGACTACTTCTTCGCGCCGGACAGCAGCCAGCTTGACGCCATCTACCAGCAGATTGCCGGGGCCATCGGCGGCTCACCGGCGACAAATATCACCATCGTAGATCGCCTTTCGCCCTACGTCACCCTGGTGCCCAACTCCTTCACCGGCGCGCCTACCCCGGACGTCAGCGCCGATGGCCGCACGCTGACCTGGCACATCCCGCGGCTGGGCTTCGAGACGCCCATCTGGAGCTACCGGGTAAATATGACGCAAACCCCCGGCACCTGGCCCACCAATGACTCGGCCACTGCCACCTATACCAACTCCCAAGGCCAACCCGGCGCCCTGACCTTCCCTGTGCCTATGGTCACGGTGGTCAAGCCGGAAGAGCATTCTCCGGCCATCATGTGCCGCGACAATCTGTATGACGACGGCTCGGTGCCCTCCAACACCAAGACCGATATCTACTGGGAGAGCCCCGATATCTGGGTGCGTAACCAGCCGGACGGCAGCCCGGTAAACCAGAATCCCATCGTGGGCCAGGTCAACACCATCTATGTGCGGGTGACCAATAAAGGCAATGGTCCCGCTACGAATATCACGGTCCACATCTACGACACGAAGGGGGCGGCCAACCTGCGCTGGCCGGACGACTGGGTGCCGGAGCTCGGCGTGGTGCATATTCCCACTTTACTCGCCGGCCAGAGTGTGGTCGTCTCGCTCCCCTGGACGCCGGTCTACACCGGCCACTACTGCTTCCTCAGCCGGATTGAGTCGCCCGACGACCCGATCACCTTTGACGGCTGGGTGCCCTTCGACCGCCATATCTGCCAGCACAACGTCCAGATTATTGATAGCCCTACCTCCGCTACCGGATTAGGCGTCGGTAACCGCGGCCGCGCCTCCGGTTACGGCTCTGTGACCGTCAACTCCGCCAACTTCCCGGCCGCCGGCAGTGGCACGGTCACCTTTACCGATCCGGCCCTGTTCCAGCGCTGGCAGCAGGCCGGCGGCACGGTGAGCGGCGGCCAGGTCATCAGCGGCACCCGCTCCATCCGCATGAACGTCCAACCCGGCACCTCTGCTCCCTCCGGTCCGGACGCACTGGATGCGGTAAATACTGCCCAGGTCAACCTCGTCATCGACCGCATCCCCTTCGAAGCGGAGGAGGTCAGCACCCTCACTTTCCAGGTCAACGGCCCGCCCGGCAGCGCCCCGCCCACTCTCCAGGTGGCCCAGCTAGTAGATGGCAAAGCGGTGGGAGGTAATTCCATCAGCCCCGCTGTGCCGGTGCAGATCTACCTGCCTCGGGTTTCCAAGCGCTAGCCGCTACCCATCTCCCTGATCCCACCTCTCTGGCGATAGAGTTTCTATCGCCAGAGAGAATTTTTTTCGCCTTCTGTTGGACAATTTGCTAAATTGTCCCCTTTGACTAAGACAGCGGCATGATGACTCTCTCCGCTGCAACGCGCCATCTTTGGACAGAATTCGGACCAGTTTGGAACCTTGGTAAGATAGACATGGAGTATACTTCATATAATGGGAATACATAGGTCGAAATAGACCGGTCAACTAAAGCTGGCCACCTGATAGGGAGGTATTATGGGTCATATCCATGCCAAAACACGGGAGAATCTACTGGCTGCCATGCACGGCGAGGCCTTTGCCTATGTGAAATACATGCTCTTCGCCGAACAGGCGCGCAAGCATGGACGCAAAGAGCTGGCTGATTTGTTTGAGAAGACCGCTGCCATGGAACGCTTCGAGCATTTCGCCGAAGAAGCGGAACTCGTTCATCTCGTAGGGGACGATGACGATAACTTGCTGGATGCCATTAGCGGTGAGACCTATGAAGTGGAGACCATGTACCGCGAATTTGCCGACCTGGCTGCGGCGGCCGGCGACCTGGATGCCGCAGATCGTTTCGCCGAGGTGCGCCGCGACGAGATAGGGCATAACGAGGCCTTCAGGAAAGCTCTGCAGTACCTGGAAGAACCTGTCATCTAACCTGGCCCGGCAGCCGTAAACACAGCAGCATACAAAGTCCCGCTATCAGCGTAGATAGCGGGACTTTGTCATTGCCCGATGCCTATGGACTGGCCAATACTGCCATGAACAAGAACAGGTCTGTCGCGGCGTGCATCAGGGCGGACCCCCATAGTTGATCTACCGTCACTGAGGTTGGCAGTCCCTTTCCAAAAATAAGCGGAGCTTGATTGTTCATAAGTTAACCTCCTGCTTATTTTTGGTCGTCACCAGATACCCGGCAGCAGCCGGTAGCGCACCCGCGTGACGTACTCCTGATAGCCCTCCAGTTCTTCTTGCAACGTTTGGTCCTCAAACCTACGGCCATTACGTCGCCGTGGACGGTATCAGTTTCGACGTAATGCAAGGCGAAATATTTGGCTTACTCGGTCCCAATGGCGCTGGAAAGACCAGCACATTGGAATGTCTGGAAGGGCTGCGCGCTCCCAACGGCGGCTCGTTGCGGGTGGTTGGCTTAGATCCAACCAGCGAGTCCCGCAAACTACGAAACCTGATCGGCGTACAACTGCAATCGGCGGGATTGCCGGAAAGCATCACGCCGGACGAAGCCATGAAATTCTTCTGCGCCTATCACAACGTGGCGCCCCGCTTCGACTTGCTGGAACGACTGGGTCTGACCGGGAAACGGAAGGCCCAGTTCTACGAACTCTCTGCCGGGCAGCAGCGCCGCCTGGTGTTAGCCTTGGCGGTGGCGCACAACCCCCAGGTGCTCTTTCTGGACGAACCCACCGCCGGACTGGATGTAGCGACCCGCGTCGAGTGGAGCGGCCATCTCTGGAAGATCGTTTCCTTGAAATCACCGCCGCTGGAGTTGCCCAATGAACGCCTTTATCCACCACTTCACTTTTGAATTTCGAACGGGTATCCGCAACAAACAGTTGCTATTGATGAACTATTTACTCCCGCTGGGTTTTTACCTGATGATGGGATTCATCATGGCCGAGATCAACCCGCTCTTCCGAGAGGGCATCATCCCGGCGATGGTCGTATTTGGCATCCTGGCTGCCACGTTGTTGGGCATACCTGATCCGCTGGTCAACGCCCGTGAAAACGGTATTTTCCGCAGTTATAAGATCAACGGCATTCCAGCCATCTCGATCCTGACCATTCCGGCTTTGACGACCATGCTGCATCTGGTAATCGTGGCCGTGCTCATCACAGTCACTGCGCCTTTGTTCTTTCGCGCTCCAGTGCCGGTAAACTGGCTCAACTATGCCCTGATCTTTGTCGCGATGGCATTTGCTTGCGCAGGGTTGAGCGTCCTGATCGGAGTGGTCTCCCCCAGTTCACGCATGACCGTGCTGTGGTCACAGCTTATTTTCGTCCCATCCATGTTGTTGGGCGGCATGATGCTTCCCTACAGCATGTTGCCCGCCGCTGCCGCAAAATTCGCGCAGCTTCTACCTGCCACTCAAGCGATGAACGCCTTCAATGGATTGGCGATGGGGAAAGTGGCCGCTTTTTCCCCCTGGGGTTCGGTCATCCTGTTATTTGTCAGCGGCGTTTTGGCGTTTGGACTGGCCGTCTATCTCTTTAGTTGGGATAGTCGCAACACGACGCGGCGTGGGCATCCCTTACTGGCCTTGCTGGTGTTGTTGCCGTACCTGGCTGGAATATTCTTACTAGCGTAACCACTGGCGCCAACTCTTTCTCCGCTTCCGACTTGAAACAATTCATTGCCGCTTTTCCTACGTCCGCTCCACCTGAATGGGCATGACGAAGATCCGGCTGCGCTCGGTAGAATCGGCCGGCACAGGGTTCCAGCCGAAGGGTGTCCGGTCGTAGACCATCAAGAGGTGGTTGGGCTCGATCTCGACCAGTTGGGTGTAGGCCGTCGTCTGGTCCGATGTATGGCGCTGCTCTCGATCTGCTGACCTCTCCGGCGTAATGGTGTACTCAGGGCCTGGCGCCCGCCTATTGTGGTGTTCCACCAGGTCGATCTGCTGCCAGGATGTACCCCGCGGGTCGGTAGATACCCACAGGTAAATGCCGGGCCGCCCCGAAGAAAGCACCAGGGTGCCGTTACTCAGTCGCCTGAGGCTGGGTTCGACACTAAACGCCGGCAGGCGATCCACGGCTGACCAGGTACGTCCGCCATCGCTGCTGTAGGCGCGAGCCAGGTTCCACGGCGCCCCGCTGCCGACGCGCATGACGCACATCAAGTCACCATCAGCTAAGCGGATCATGCTGGCTTCATCCGGCCCCTCGGGAGCGCCGGGCACGGCCTCCGGACCGGCGATGGTGGATACGTAACGCCAGTTAAACCCCTCGTCGTAGCTCTCGGCCACGACGGCGCTGCAAAGCTTGTCACCCACAAAGGTCCCATACATGGTGGCCAACAGCCTGCCATCGAATTCAAGCGCATCCCCGTTGAAGGCCATTTCTTGCACATCGCGCGGGAAACCGGTAATGTGCACCGCCCCCGGCTCCACCACAAACCGGCGGCCCCCCGCTTCAAAGCGGGTGTAATCGCCGCAGAAATTGCGGCGCTGGCCTATGGGATCGGGCTCGACAATGTAGGGTGTGCAGACGATGGACCCATCGGGACGGGGGATTTTAATCGCACACACTTGTGAGGTTCTGTAGTGCAGAGGCCAGCTCTGGCCCTTATCGCTGGAAACCAGGACGCCAAAGAGCGGAGCTGCCTTAATGGCGTTCTCGGCATCGGCAATGGACGAATGAATTATCAGTAATTCACCTGTGGTAAAAGGGGTGAGCGAGGGAAACCAACAGTGCCCGACACCCTCCGTCACCTGGATGGGGTCTTCCAGGGTAATCCGCAGACCATCGAATGTAATTTCAGCCATTTCTTACGCTCCTCTTCTATGCTTTAACCATACCAATAGGGTGAATGCCGGTCCATGATGAGACCGGCCACGCTGTGCAAGGGGACCTGGCGGCAGGCCGGCCATGCATCAGGCGCCCAGGCGGCGCACCATGCCCCACTGGTGTTTGAAAGCCAGGCGGTTATTCGTATCGCAGTCCCACAGGGCCAGCCCATCCGCCCCCGCCTGGTAATAGGCCAATGCCTTCTGCCGGTACGCCTCTGGCGACATTTGTCGCGGCAGCAGGTCGGCGTATAGCTTGCACGGCGAGCCCTGCAGCACCTGTGCAAAGCCAGCTACATCTACGTCCACGCTGTCCCCGGTGGCGCCACGGCCGCGGGTGGGGTTAGGAATGATGAAATCCACCAATCCCTCTTGTGCCCAGGTTGCCACATCGAGGCCATAGGAGAGACAGTAGGACACGGTGTTCAGCACATACGCAGAGACCTGAATATGCCTCCCCACCTCCTGGCCTATGCGATCCATCTCATGGCGGACGGCGCGCATGAAGCCGGTGATGCAGGTCGCCTGGTGGCTGAGCCAGCGGGAATCGTCTGCGGGTGCTTGCCGTGGATCGGTGCCATACTGCTGGTGGAAGCTCTCGACCAGAGGCTGCTCGTAAAGCACGCAGGGAAGGCCACGGATGAATACCAGGCAGACACCATCGACACCCCGGGCCACTACCTCGCGCAGCAGCGAGATGACAAACGCTTGAACCCCTGGGAAGGCATAACTCATGCGCGTGATAGGGGTCCCATCCCGATCGACACAGCGCCACTCAGGATGCGCCGCATAGAACCTGCCGGTCAGATAGGAGGCCTCCTCCGGGGCGGCGATCCATCCTCCCACCCGGTAGGAACCGTGAAACTCCAGTCCCAGGTCATGGGCATACGCCAGGGCGGTATCCAGCGGATCAATCCCCTTTTCCCGTAAAATGCGGAAGCTCTCGGCACACACACGATCACCAGGGCGGGCAAAGTCGAAATCAGCAGCAATCTCGGGATAGTGGTAATCCCCTATCTCCGAAAAATACTGGGTGTTGCTGCCTGCGCCCACATCCCAGATGAGCTTCTGGACATCGGTATCGCGCAACGGCTCAATCTCCGCGCAAATCTCCGCTGCCGTAGTGGCGCCGCGGAAATAGTAGAAACTCTGGGCATCGTTGTAGGCGATCAAACGCTTCGTGTCGGTCCTGGTCTGATCGCGTTGGATGGCCTCCACTTCACCAGGCGTCAACGGTTCCAGCTTCACATAAGCCAGAGCGGCGTTACGAGGTTGGCCGGTGCTCTGCTGCGCAATCAACAGGTCTAGATCTGTCAGGTCTGCGCAGGTCAAGAAGACTTCACCGATGGTGGCCCACCAGTTCGAGCTCCAGCGTTCAGGTCTCGGTGTTGTCACGAGGGTGTACGGCGTGGCGTCACTGTCCTCGTCCCCGCTATGGCATAGTTTGACGTTAATGCTGGTCTCAATCCTGGTGGTCCAGACACCCAGGTAGATGGCATGCCAACCGCGCACGCCCAGGGGCAGGGTGAGAGTGGGAGCCTGGCAGTTATACCCTGCCAGCAGCAACGTGCCGGATATTCCCTCGGCTTCGTAGGGCAGCGCCTGCCAGTGCCCTAGCCTGGGTGTTGTGGATAAGGCCGAGCCAGGTCTGCAGCGCGAGAGATCCGAAATGATGATGGGCGGATGGGTTGTATCCTTACGCATCCCTATCTCCTCTCTGGTAGCTCCTGCGACTATCCTTGGGGAAATTGCTAAAATTGGGCTGCGCCGTTCCCCTCGCGGTACGGAGATAATGTACATCCTTACCTGCGCCGGGTCAAACCCGGACTATAATTGGCCCCAAAAACTGGACCACGTGCTACGGTATGAAAAGAGGTTTAAACGAGAGCACGTGGAGGATCAAATCGATGTCCAAGAAGCCTGACCACCACTACGGTTCTTATGTTTCCGAAGTCCCTGTTCGAAAATTACGGGATTTACGGAGGCGAGTTCCTCCTGGCCGAACTCACCCAACCCTTCAACTGCGACGATCTCTCCTACTTCGACCCGCTGATGGACCAGACCGAGCGCCGTTTGGGCAGAAAGCCGCGCTTTGGGGCTGCCGATGCCGCCTTTGACGCTTTCTATGTCTACCAGTATTTCCGGGATGCCCAGGGCTGGGCCGCTGTGCCCTATGTCGCTAAGGGTGGACACCCACCCAGGCAGTTCGATCCCTCCGGCTTGCCGCTGTGCCATGCCGGTCTGCCCATGCCTCTCAAGTCCACTTTCAGCGACGACTCGCACCGTGTGCCGCATGAAAAGGGGCGGTATGCTTGTCCCTTGCTCTTTCCCGCTCCCTCCGGTCAGGTTTGTCCCATCGCCGATCCCCACTGGCCCAAAGGCGGCTGTGTCTCTACCACGCCTACCTGCCAGGGTATCCGCGATCATCATCAACTGGACAGATCCAGTGACAGCTTCAAAGCTATTTACAACCAGCGCACCGCCGACGAGCGCATCAACAGCCAGGCGCTGGAACTGGGTATCGAACGTCCCAAGCTGCGCAACGGCAAGGCCATCGCTAATATGGACACGCTGATTTACGTACTGGTTGATCTGCGCGGTCTCCATCGGGTGCTAGAGCAGCAGGCTAAGCTGGCCCAGCAGGCCCAGCAGATGTCTTGATCCCCGCCTGACCTGCTAACGCGCGCCTGCTAACCATTTCACCAGGCGAGTACTCTCGCACGGCAGCGTGGGGGCTTGGGTGGCGCGCCCGGCAGGTTCCGACCGGGGGGAATCGGAAAATCTCATACCGCGCTGCAGGGCTAAGCCCCTCTGGCTATGCCCCCCTGCGTCCGCGCCGGTCCGTGACACGCGGCCGGCAGATTTCTCGCTCTAGCGCCGGGTACAGCCGGCAGGGAATGCTCTGTTCCCTTCTGCATTTCCCCTGGTATTCTGCCTAGTTTCCCTGTGCCTTGCAGATTCCCATTGAATCACCCGGCCTTATGTTAAGCGCTCTCCTCTCTATTCATCGAGGCGATACCTTCCACATGTTGCACCAGTGGTGTAAAGAGTGGTGTAAAGGAAAGTTTCCATCCTCTATTCATCGAGGCAATCCCTTCTATATGTCTTTAGTCAGTCTAGCATCAAAAACGCTCAATGTTTCCATCCTCTATTCATCGAGGCGATACCTTCTATCGAATGCCTAATTATATGATGGTCGGGACACAAGTTGGGTTTCCATCCTCTATTCATCGAGGCGATACCTTCTATCTTTGCGAGTTGAACGGCACCGATGATTACGAAAGTTACGTTTCCATCCTCTATTCATCGAGGCGATACCTTCTATAACTTTGAGTACGGATCATCAGAAGATATTTACTTTGTTTCCATCCTCTATTCATCGAGGCGATACCTTCTATAGGGCCACCATGCACGAAGATGGGCCTCGTATTTATGTTTCCATCCTCTATTCATCGAGGCGATACCTTCTATCCTACGCATGGTACAGCTCGAATGTGGCGAGTGGGATGTTTCCATCCTCTATTCATCGAGGCGATACCTTCTATATCATGTATTTCAATGCGATGGTCGAGGGATTCGTTAAGTTTCCATCCTCTATTCATCGAGGCGATACCTTCTATGTAGTGCCATGACGGCGCTTCCTCACCCAACGTCTGCGTTTCCATCCTCTATTCATCGAGGCGATACCTTCTATGTAGCACCTTACTCGAGTGTTGTGTTTTCGCCAGTCTCGATTAAGCCTGTCGACTGGCTATAGCGAAGTCGCTGAAACACAAATTAGCCTCGTTCGCCATCGAACCAAGCCCCGCGATGTCATATGTAGTGCCAGCACCAAACGAGTTGGAATGTAC